>DAOTXB010000775.1:0-18500 GCA_034435575.1 Anaerolineae bacterium | reverse complement strand
TGAATGCTATAAAACTCTAATAATGTTTTACCATAGAATCGGGTTTTATAATCGTGAAGATATGTTAAGACGATGTCCTGACGTTCTGAGGGGTCAATTTGAATGATGATGGTTCCGTCTGATTTTAGCCAATGGATATTGCTATCTAGGTATTGAAGAGCGGTGAGCCATAACCCTTTATATTGTGGTGGGGCGACATAAATAAAGTCGAATTGTTTGGTGGGCGTTCCTTTGATCATATTGAGAGCGTCAACCCGTTTGACTGTGGCGTTTTGAGCAAAATTCGTAATTTTTAGATTCTCATGAATGGTTTTGACCGCCATACGGTCAAGATCCGTAAATGTAACATGCTCTGCGCCACGACTGAGCGCTTCAATGCCAACTGCACCTGTTCCAGCAAACATATCAAGTATATGTGAGTCAATGATGTCTCGTCCGATGATACTAAACAGTGCTTCTTTGACACGATCCATAATCGGGCGTGTGCTATTTCCGGGAACAAGTTTTAATTTTCGACCTTTGGCGCTTCCTGCGATAACACGATGGGACATTATATCCCTCTATTTCCCATAATTTCGACAATTTCGCGAGCCGCCCGAAGGTTGGATGTCGACACGCTAATAGGGAGTGTATCACCAGCAGTCAAGATAAGTCTACGATTATCCATTAATTCTAGTGCGTTGCGTGCACGATCACGAACAATAGTCGGCGATGATTGATCCATATCTGAAATGTGGTTTAAACCACCACATAATACTCCACCAAACCGAAGTTTTGCATCGGCTAAATTTGGTTCAGCCTCACAACAATCCCAGTTGAGCGCTTGAATGCGATAATTTCCAAACAAATCAAACATCGGGGCAGAGCCACGAATCTGCAATATGTTAAGCCACCATCGTTGTGGAATCATGTCAAGTATTTTTTGATCGTAAGGTGTGCCAAAAACTTGATATTCTTGCTCAGAAAGCTGATCATAATCGGCAAATTCGGTTACATAGTATAAGCCCGCAATGTTGATACGTTTAAGCGCATCCATGAATCGTAGAATACCTTCAGTGATGATATTGAGTCCCGTGCGTAAGCGATCTGGACGCGTTCGTAAATGGCGAAGAAGCAACGCCTTACTTCCAATTCTTGTGGCTTGTGAGAGAGGGCTGTAGATGGTGACAATTAACGGGGTTTGTGTATCTTGTAGACCCTGTTCGATCATACGTAGGGCTTCTAATTGCTTACCGTATTCACCGCGTTCAGGGTCAATCGTACGTAGTTCTGTCCATTGTAAGGAGCGTTGCACCACAAATTTTGTGGGCGTACGATCACCATTGTTTTGCCCCTGCCAGCGATCTTTGACACCATAATCCAGCACATAAGATGTACTCGCAGGGGTAACCTTTACAAAATCCCAATCAAAGCGCCTCTGGAAATTAATTGTCGCATAGGCAAAATCCGCTGACCGCTGATCATCGCCGGGAAAGTGCTTCCAGAATGCCACAGGTGTGCGATCTATTGGTTGACCGCTCAGTACATTCTCAAGGCGCTCACGTGAGTTCATGTTGGTTGGAATTCAGATAATGTCACTATAACTTTTATGCGTCTACCTCAATACCCATTTCTACGAGGCGTTGTTGTAGCATGCGAGTCAGCATCATATAGCGGTCATCTTCTGTAGAACCGAGATTGTTGCCAATGCCTCCTTCTGAACCAGAAACTTTACGAACTGCGATTAAGGCATCAGTGCAAAGTTGATACGCTTTTTGGAATGCTTCAGCAGAACCAGACTCATCACCATCTGCACGTAGGGCTAAACCTAGCCCATAATGCGCGTCGACACTATCCGGTGCATGATCCATGACTTTACGGAACTCGCTGATGGCTGTACTGTTTTCGCCTTCACGATGTAGCTTCCAAGCATTACCGATTTGTTGATTGACGTTTTGGTTGGGCATAGTTGAACTCTCCTATACGTTAATTCTCAAAGTGAGGCTTATTGTAACGGAAAGTATTGGGTCATCACAACTCTTTAACGAATTTGAATGCGAGTTGGTAGGATAAATTGCTGATTTGCTTCTTGGTTTGTTTGGAAGAAGGTCACTCTTCGTGACTGTAAACATTGAGGTTCACATACATATAATTCAACAGCGATCTCGTATTCACCCGGTACAATGGACTCTGGGACCTGTAATGTATGTCTGTCGCTGATAAAAAAGCCTGTTACCCAACGCCTTGTAGGAAGACCTCCGGGATGCCTAAAATCTGTCTCTGTCCAGCGTAAATTTTGAGTGATGTCTCTTAAGTGAATTTGTACTCTAAAATTCTCATTTAACCGTTCACTTGTGCGCCACGCTAGGTAGATCTCAATTTCGTCTCCTGCCGAGGCGATGCTGTCCAATCGATAAGATATGAGGTTAATTCCTTCACTGGTACGATGGCTGGTTGCGGCAACCGTGTCATCTAATTTGTGTCCTGGTTGTGCATGGAGGCTATTATCAGTGATGGGCGATGCAAACAATATGATACTTAGCGCCAAGCTAAATACGATAACCAGCAAAAGACGGGCTTCTAGTTTATCTACCATCTGAAAAGAATCATAAGGTAGTGGTTCTCGTCGTCGTAAGCGGCTGAGTGTAATCGTTATGAGAACGATACATGCAGACCAGGTGATAATCCAACTCGCTTGTCTAGGTGGAGTGTCTGAAAGGGTGATCGTCATTAAACGTGAATCAGCATTACCGGGAATGGTTAAACTCATGAGTCCTGTGTCAATGTCTCGCTCCAGAAATGCTTGTGTCAGATTCTCCCCTGTAACAGGTCCCTGGCAACTACGATTTGTGGCACGCTCGGCATTTGGGTTAAGGGCAGTCGCAGGTGCATCGTTGAGCGAGACTGTCCATCCATCAAAAAATGTTCTCATGACTCGAAATGCTGTTGTTTGATTAACGCAGATTTGGAAACGGTCTTGATGGGTTGAGGTGCCAAGTACGTTGATTGTTCGCCCGATTGCCATTTGTTCTTGACTAATGCGGTTAATGGTATCCGTCAAATATCCATTATAAAGCGCTGTGTTGAGTGCTAAATCTGCTATACGCGGTGTTGGAATGGATTGATTCGACGGCACAGTGGCAATACCAAATCCATCTAATTCGTGCTGAATTTGCGCTTCTGCGCCGGTGCCACCAAAATTATCTTGCCAATGTGGGATCAACCACACGGGTAATGCAGCACCAATCAAAATTGTCACGATTGCAGGCGTAAAGACTCGCCTAATATCCGGGGAAATCATCTCTCTTACGCTAACCATACCAGCCCCTGCGATTGACAGACATAAAGAGGTTAATCCTAATAGCCAACTTAAATTATTTTCATATTCAACGATCAAGAATATAAGAATTATACCTGTGAATAAAAATAATAGTTCTAAGCGGTGTTGGATATGCTTTGACTGATACCATTGGCGTAACATGATAATAATGCTGGCTGATACGAGTAAAACGATGGATATACCCAATGTGTATTGTGGTGTTGGTAATAGCTCGTTAAGGTCAACACGCCCTAATGGCATAATGAGGTCAGTTATGGCGAGATTTATGGGTTGTGCTTGAATGATCGGTGATTTCCAGACAATCAAATCGTGTTCAAGCAGAGCAGGTAGCCAATAAAAGCTGGTTAACATTACACTGATGAATGTTGTGCCTATTACAGATAAAAATATATGTTTAAATGTCGTTCTATATTGGGTTACGTGATAAAAAATAATTGTGAATAGAAGCGCCATTGTTCCCGCAAGATATTGGACACCTACTAGGATAATGGCAGATATAATCAATACGGAAAAAGCAAAATCAGCCGGACCATTGAGCTTGAGAAGCCGGTTTATGCTCCATAAAAATGTGGGGAACAATGCCATTGCCATGACCGTTGCAAGATCCCCTTCAATGTAGGGTGCTATGTGTCCAATGTAAGGGCTGAACACGTAAGCTGTACTCGCGATGATCGCGGCTCTAGCACCAGATTCCCTCAAGACAAATGTATAAGTCATTGACCCTGCAAGGCACATTGACAGAAAAAAAGCGATGCGTACCGCTATGATACTGTTACCGGTAAAAAACAATTGGATAATTGCCGAACTATAGGGGGCGAGTGGTGGGGTATAATGTGGCGTGGGTGAGCCATAGCCGAAATTCGCGTAAGTGTTCCAACGGGGATAAAAACGACCTTCAGTCAGGGCTTCCGCATAATTGTGAGCCATGTAAACATAATTTTCACTGTTATTGGTGTGGGGCAATCCTGGCTGTAACACAAAGCCCCAACCGGCAAGCGCACTAATCGCCAATACAAATAAAATGCCCCAGTCCACACTCTCACGGGCGCGACGCATCCATAATGGTAAATCCTCAGTTGCGAATTGAATTTGCGTGTTTTGATCCATATATCGATTGTAATGTACCCGCTTGATTTGTGCATAGCACAATGCTATGCTGGCAAACGTAAAAATAGAAAAGCAAGAGCGTCAATGAAGATTTTTTCTGCACAACTACAGGATTTGCCACGCTTAATGGTTCTCTGGGAAGATCGACAAGTCCTTTTACAGCAATCTGATGCACGTTTTACCCATTCTCAGAATGCTCGTGAAATGTGGGAAAAACAGTTGTGTAGAATGCTGTATGATGAGACTGTTTTTGTCCTGAAAAGTGTTGTTGCTGACCGCATCGCTGGATTTGTTATTGCTGAAACTGCTAAAGGTGGCGTCGCATTAATTCGTGCAATTGTCCTCGATGCACACAAATATTATCCGGGGGTAGGGCGGGCATTAGTCAAGGCAATACATGAACAATTGGCGCAAAAAAATTTTTACAAAATTGCAGTGCTTGTGCCTCGTTTTCATGCAGTTGAACAAGCATTTTGGCGTGCATTTGGTGCGGAAGATGGCACGAAGCACGAGTGGATTAATGAAAATTGGGAATTACCTGCGGGGTGTATGTGGATGACGTTGTAATCCGTTCTGCTACGGACGCAGATGTTGAGCGTATTGGTCAACTATGGGAAGAACTGGTTGAATTTCACTGGATATTAGATAAAGAGTTGCCCCGTTCTTCATCAGATGGGGCAAAATTATATGCCAGACGCATTTCTGATCGTATTGATGATGATCATACACGGATTCTGGTTGCTGAAATTGATGAGGTCATAATTGGATTTACATTAGGTGTGATTGTTGATCTTGTTGCAGAGATGTTTATGCCAGATATTGGCGGTTTTCTTGCGGATATTTATGTCCAAGATGGACATCGAAAACGGGGTGTTGGGCGTAAATTGGTGGAATCACTGGCGCAATGGTTTCGTGAAAGCGGTGTGACTTTCATCGAGCTTTCTGTGGCACATCGTAATACAGAAGCACGGGCTTTTTGGAATGCACTTGGTGGGCGTGATCTTATGGTTCGTATGCGTTTGCCTCTAAAATTTGAGCAATAAATGGAGAAATGATCGATGCGTGAATTTGTTCTTCGTGTTCTTATAAATGCGCTTGCAATTGCAATTACCGCATGGATTTTGCCGGGTATTCATGTCGTCGATAATGACATCGGGACATTTTTGTTGATTGGTTTAGTATTTGGCATTTTGAATGCTATTATCAAACCATTACTTATTCTTTTATCCTGTGCGGCGATTGTCTTCACCCTTGGCTTATTCTTACTTGTCATTAACGGTGTGATGTTATCGCTTACTGCTTCCATCTTATCGGATCGCTTGATGATAGATAACTTTGGATGGGCGATGCTCGGCGGTCTTGTCATGGCAATTGTCGGTACGATATTGGAAAGTGTGATTGGTATCGGGGACGATAAGAAACGTCCGAATGTAATGATTCATCGTGATTAATTAACACGCAGGTGACCTATGACTGAACTTATTTACCATCAGGATAGCTATGTTAAAGAATTTGATGCGGTTGTTACCAAAGTTGATGCCGAAAAACATGGTGTATATCTAGATCGTACCGCATTTTACCCCGCCGGTGGTGGTCAACCGTATGATGTTGGTCAACTCGTCGCAGAAAATACTACGTATACAGTTAAACGTGCATCGCGCGGGAATATTCATATTATCGACGATGAAGAGTTGCCCGAAGTTGGCGCGACTGTTAGAGGGGTGCTGGATTGGGATCGACGTTATAAGTTGATGCGCGTTCATACCGCGATGCACATCCTATGTGGGGTTGTATGGCGAGATTATGGCGCAAGTGTAACGGGTGGCGACATGGATGTACTTAAAGGTCGCATGGATTTTGAATTTGAGCGCCTTGAGAAAGAAACCATTGCGGAGATTGAGCAAACAATCAATATGGAAATGGCTAAGGGGTATGAAATTCGTATCAATGTATTGCCCCGTGAAGAAGCATTCCAAATCCCTGATTTGATCCGTACTAAGATAAACTTATTACCTGAGGGAATTCCTGAAGTGCGTACTATCGAAATTGTTGGTTTAGACCTACAAGCTGATGGTGGCACACACGTAGCTACGACCGATGAAGTAGGTACAATTCATATCGTGAAATATAAAAGTAAGGGTGGAATCAACAAGCGCCTTTATGTTGAGTTAGATGAGACGGCAGGATAAACTATGCGTTATCTTCATGCTGTGACCATGCGTGAAAAATTTGTTGCAAGTGGTGTGTATACTCATTACCGTGATGGTGAACCAACAGGGACAACTGAAGAGTGGTCAATTCATCAACAACCTGATGGTGCGACTTTTTACCGCATTGACGAAGATTCTCGCAAAGCGGACGGCGGGAGCGTATTGGTAGAAGCATGGCAAAGCCCACCGGAAGCAGGTAGCCGCATAGAGCGAGTGGATGTTTCTGCGTTTGGTCCTAAGGGTAGTGAGGTCTTGCGTGTGCGGTCAACGTATACTGTTATGGACGATTTTTTGGAAGCAGGACGTACAATTGATGACGCTGATCGTCAACAGGTGGAGATTGAATTACCCTTCGGTTATGTTATCGCGCCGGAGAACTTGATTTTTGCAGGCTATGAGGTCAGTCATCTGGCATTAAGTTCCGGTAAACCTGGAGCTGTGGTTTCATATTTGCCAACGTTTCTCAATCCGTCGCTTGCCTTTCGTCCAACTGTCTATGAACAAATAGCACGGTTTGTTGATGATGTGACCATTAAGGTTGATGGGAAATCGTACCTATCTCGCCATTATGAACAGACCAATCCACTGACTAGTGATGTATTAACGTTATGGTTAGATGAACATGATGTTCTGTTACGTTACACAAGCGCAGATGGTCATTATTCGGCTGACTTATCACAATACTCACGACGACCGGAAGGAAAGAAGTCTTAAGTATCATGTTCAAGCGTTTTCGTATGTTTCTTGGTCCACAGGGGTCACAAACTTTATTTCTATTGTTGGCAATTACTGGTTTAGGCAATCTCATACTCAATGCACTAGAGGGTGATTGGACAACAGGTGCCCAAACAGTGCTTGTTCTCATTTTCCTCATAGGCGCGTCGGCACTTATTATCGGTCGTTTAGATCCGTTTGAACGCGGGCGTTGGCTGGCAATTCTTATTCCTGTATTCATCGCGTTGTTCATCGGATTTCTCGTATTACCTCAATTTCTTGGGTTAATTTTGGGCTTATCTGTTGGGTGGATTATTGCCGGTGCATTTATTTTCCGGGCGCAAGGACCGATGGAGTATCGTGCGGCGATCAAACACCTGCGGAAAAGTGAATATTCGGACGCTGTTGATGTTATGACTGCGCTGATAAAGGCAGAACCAGATCGTGCAAACCATTATCGTTTTCGTGCGGAGATTTTGCGTTTATGGGGGAAACTTGATCGTGCTCGCCGAGATTATGAGAAAATGGTCAAAATTGACCCTGATTCCGCTGTAGCTTATAATGGGTTGGCTGAAGTGAATTTGCAAGCTGGGAATTATGCTAATGCACATAATGCGGCAGAAAAAGCCTTTGAGTTGGCACCTAATGAATGGGTAGCGTCTTACAATCTGGGAATGATTGAGGATCGTTTAGGTGAAGCGGAATCCGCAATTATGCATTTAAACCATGCGCTCACTCAGAAAATACCGGATGTGCGTCATCGCGTGTTAATTCAGTTCTACCTAGCCCGTGCATATAGCCGTGTTGATGATATTGAATCTGCACAGAAAGCTATCGCAGCGATTAAGAAAAATGCAGGTGGTATTGAAGAATGGCAGGTTATTTTGGAGAGTCCACAGGCTACAACGTTGCGGGCAGTAATTGCTGAAGATATTGAAATGGCAGAGGCACTTGCTAACGATAACCTTGATATTTCTGCGTTAGCAGGCACAGCTTGAGACGGAATATGGGGCGAATTACCCGTCGATTTGTAGAAATTTTTCAGGGATTTCAGCAATGGGAACAGTCATCGCAGATCGGGTTTGTGATGGCTGTTTTACTTGGTGTAAGTGGATTAATCGTTGCAGGGCAAGCAGATGGCACCTTGCGTACACAGGCGACAGTCGGTGCTATGGGCGCGGTGATTACGGCACAGATAATATTTATGTGGGCGAATCGTGGTATGGTCACGCCATATACACGTGCACAACGCGCTTATTTGGATGAATCTTTCCACGACGCAAGGGAAATTCTAGAGAACCTCAGGCAAAATGATCAAGCTGATTTTAAAGCCTTGACATTACTTGGCAACACGTATCGTCAACTAGGCGATTTGGCACAAAGTGAAGCCATTTTGTATGAAGCTGTTAACATAAAACCAAATCATTATTTTCCATTATATGGTTTTGGGCGTACACTGCTTATAAGTGGACGTTATGCAAAAGCAAGTGATGTTTTTAGCAGGGCTTTAGAACATGGCGCACCACCCGCTACGCGTTTTGACTTGGGTGAAGCATTGTTTCGTGATAATAAGTTATCTGAAGCGCGAACTACGCTTAAGTCAGCATGGGATGATGTGCAGGAAGAACCTTACCGTATGTTGATGATCGCATGGTTGTTAGCACAAATGGGTGAGGAGGAAGAGTTCTTATCTGCTGAACTTATTGAACAGGGGTTACCTTATTGGGAAACGCAGGTAGCGTTGTTCGAACAAACACCATATGGGCAGTTGCTTGTACGTGATGTTCATAACTTAGTGTCTATGCATGAGGAGAACTGACGCATGGCAGTATTTGTAAACCGCGAAGGTAATCTTTCGATGTTACGTATCGGTATTGCGCTGGTGGGTTTTGGCGTGGTCGTTATTATCGGAGGGTTCTTACTCTTTCAAATTGAACAACAACGGTATAAATCGCCATTATCAATTGATACATACCCGGAGGCTCAGGAACTGGGTATAAATCGAATCACGAGTACAGCGCGCGAGGTAATCTACACCGTGACTGATACTGATCCATCAACCGTCGCAGATTTTTACGATGATTTGCTCATCGAGCATGAGGGTACTTCTGCGAATGATATAAACCGTGAACAATGTTTGCGCTTCCCGCCCGGAGACGGTGAGATTTTCGATGATTTTCAAGAAGGTACCGGTGTAATGCCTTATTTTTATCGGTGCATCTTTAACGATACGGGCTTCAACGCGAGCCGCTTAACGCAAGTTACAGTTGCACCCGGTGTGCTAAATAATACAACCGGAAATGACTTTCGTGGTCTGACGATGATAACCTATGAGCAACAATGGGAACCCTAAACTAGAGTATAATCTGCCTGATGAAGTAGTGTCAACGCCTGTAGATGGTGCGAATATTGACGAAGAAGTATCACGCTGGCAGACTCTACCATTTCTAATTGTAATCGCCGTTGCACTGGGTGTAGCGGCGGTTTTGGGTTTTCAGCTTATGGGTATTTTGTACGCAATGCTCTTCCCACCAAATGTTACTCTACCACCTGATGTTACTGAACTTGAACACGAGAACTTCACTTATGGTGCTGATCGATGGGTGTATGGCACGTCAATGAATGGGTGTATGTTAGTCGAGTATTTTCAATCAAATGGTGCAATATGTGAGGTGGCATCAGGGTTTTGCGGTGGCGTGGACACTGAGGTGAACAGTCCGAATATACAAGAACTTGCTACCTGTAGTGGTGATGAGACCTTCTCTATTTTCGGGATGCGCTGGCAAGCTACGATTAGTGCACATTATTCATCAGAGCCGATAACACGCTTTGAACTGACTCGCGATGTGCTCTGGTTCGGACTTCCTTCGGGCGAATCATTGGCTGAAGCAACACAAACGGTACCATGATCGTCTTGATTACCCCTGTGCTAATGTGCCAAATTAAGCCATAATAATTAGGCAACAACATCTTAAATTGTAGATAAATACAAACATGTCGCGTATGGACAGGAGGTGCACCGTGGTGAAGGGTCAGAAGGCACTCACACCGCGGCTAATTGCCAATCTGATATGTGGTGTTTAGTTTCTATTTCACAGATTTGTATCAGATTGTAATTGAGTGTGGAGATAACTCTGTATGTTCAAGGCAGTTAGCCCTAAAGTTGATATTATAAAACTCGAAAAAGATGTGCTTGATTATTGGCGTATGAAACGCATTTTTGAGCGCACAATGGAGGAGCGTGAAGGCGGTCCCCGTTATGTTTTCTACGAAGGTCCCCCGACTGCGAACGGTAAACCGGGCAGTCATCATGTTCTAGCGCGTTCATTTAAGGATATGTTTCCGCGTTACAAAACCATGCAAGGCTATTATTCCTTGCGTCGTGGCGGCTGGGATACACATGGCTTACCTGTTGAAATTGCCGTGCAAAAAGAACTGGGTATTCAGCATAAGAGCGAAATTGAAGACTATGGTGTAGCGGAATTTAACGCAAAATGTCGCGATAGTGTGTTCCGTAACATCACCGATTGGGAAAAACTAACTGAGCGCATTGCCTTCTGGGTAAATCTGGACGACGCGTATGTTACGTTTACCAATGATTATATCGAGAGCATCTGGTGGATTCTAAAACAGTTATGGGATAAAGATCTGATCTATCGCGGATATAAGATCGTGCCATATTCCACGCATGCTGGCACCACTCTGAGTAGCCATGAAGTGTCACTCGGCTATGAAATGGTTAAAGACCCAAGTGTTTTTGTGCGTTTCCCCTTGCGTGATAATCCTGGTGTATATTTTCTTGCGTGGACAACCACACCATGGACATTACCGGGAAATGTCGCGCTGGCAGTTGGAGAAGACGTGGATTATGTGCAGGTTCAAGGACCTACACAAGATGGTGAGGATACAGAACAATTGATTCTTGCTGAAGCATTGGTTGAAAAAGTGCTTAAAACGCCTGAGGATTATCAAGTTGTCAAGAAATTCAAAGGTAAAGAATTAATCGGTACCCATTATAATCCGCTGTACACGTTTATCCCTGTTGAGCAGGACTATGCCTATATTGTTGCTGGCGATTTTGTCAGTACAAAAGACGGTACAGGAATCGTACACATGGCACCTGCATTCGGTGAAGATGATATGCGTGTGGGTAAAGAGAATAATCTGCCTTTGATTATGACGGTGAATGCTGAAGGCAAATTTATTGATGCGGTTACGAAGTTTCGTGGATTGTGGTTTAAAGATGCCGATCCAGAAATTTCCCGTGATCTCAAAGCACGCGGATTATTGTACAAAGCGGGGCAATACGAGCATAGTTATCCGCATAGTTGGCGCACAAAAGAACCGCTTATGTATGTCGCGCGAGAAACATGGTATATCCGAGCGTCTGAATTTAAAGACAAGATGGTAGCGAACAATCAAAAGATTAACTGGACACCAGAGCATATCAAGGATGGTCGCTTCGGTAACTGGTTAGACAACCTCAAGGATTGGGCACTTGGTCGTGAACGCTATTGGGGGACACCATTACCGATCTGGGTAGACGATCAGAACGGGGATATGGTCTGCATCGGCAGTGTGGAGGAGTTGAGTCAGCTCACTGGGCGTGATCTAATCGACCTGGATTTGCACCGTCCCTATGTAGATGACATCACATTTCCTAATCCGCGTGGCACAGGTGGAACGATGCGCCGTGTGCCAGAAGTGATTGATGTATGGTTCGATAGTGGTGCTATGCCATACGCACAATGGGGCTATCCGCATAAGAATCAGCAAGAATTTGAGCATCAATATCCAGCAGATTATATCTGTGAGGCGATTGATCAAACGCGTGGATGGTTCTATACTTTACATGCCATCAGTACCATGCTCTATGATAAACCAGCCTACAATAACGTGATCTGTTTAGGACATATTCTTGACGGCGATGGTAAGAAAATGTCAAAGAGCCTTGGAAACATTGTTGATCCATGGTCTGTATTAGATACCTATGGTGCTGATGCCTTTCGCTGGTATCTATACACCGCAAGCCCTCCCGGAGAAGCACGCCGCTTCTCGGTTGATCTTGTGGGTGAGGTGGTCAAGAAGTTCTGGTCAACTTTGTGGAACACATACAGCTTCTTTGTTACATACGCCAACCTTGATGAATGGACACCAGATAAAGAGGCACCATCTGTTGAAAACCGCGATCTGCTCGATCAATGGGTTTTGGCGGAATTGAATATGCTCACCCGTGATGTCACTGATGCGATGGAAAATTACGATGTAACCGCCGCAACACGTCCGGTACAGGAATTTGTAGAGCAGTTAAGCAACTGGTATGTGCGCTTGAGCCGTCGTCGTTTTTGGAAGAGCGAAGGCGACGATGAAAAAATGAGTGCATACGCAACACTTTACGAATGCCTTGTCACTGTGTCCAAGCTCATTGCACCAACGATGCCGTTTCTAAGTGATGTGATCTATCGCAATCTTGTCACTGAAGTCACCAAGAATGCACCTGAAAGTGTGCATCTGGCAAAATGGGCAGACTATGATGATGCTTTGATTGATGAGCAATTGATCGAGGAAATGGCGCTGGTTCAACGCCTTGTAAGCCTCGGGTTGGCGGCGCGTAACAATAATCAAGAAAATGGCGAAAATGCACCGATTGGTGTGCGTCAGCCGTTAGCAGGTGTTGAATTCTCGCTTAATGCTGAAAAAGAAACTTCGGTAGTTGAAAAATATAGCGAATTGATTTCCAGTGAACTCAATGTGAAATCAGTTGGTGTGATGGACGGTGCTGACGCGATCCAATATGTATTGAACCCATTACCGCAGTTTTTGGGGCGCAAGTTCGGCAAAGATTTCCCTCGTGTACAGAAGGCACTACGTGAAGGCGAACAATCTGAGGTTCGTGCCTGGGCGACTCAACTAATGAATGATGAGACGATTTCTGTGACTGTCGGCGATGATACGTTTGAAGTCACGCCGGAAGAGTGTGAAGTCAAACAACAGTCCGCAGAAGGTTTCTCTGTTGCAGAAGATCGCGGCTACGTTGCGGCGGTGGACGTACGCTTGACAGATGAACTGATCAATGAAGGTTTAGCGCGTGAAGTTGTACGTCGCGTTCAGGGTATGCGTCGGGATGCTGACTTTGACATTGACGATAATATCAACATTGTCTATTCAGCGAGTGACGGATTGAGTACCGCAATCGAACAATTCTCAGACTATATCAAAGCGGAGACACTCGCTTTGTCCCTTAAACACGAAGAACCGACTGATGGATACTTCAAAGCAGATTTCATTAGCGAAGAGGAATCTAAGCGACTAAAGGGCGAAACTTTGTCTGTAGGTGTAAAACGTATCCAAAAGTAATTGTGTATTATGTCTAAACTTGTACAGTAGTTGTACACAATAGCTAAAAAATTCGACAGGGTAGGCGCTGGTTTAGGTGTCTACCCTGTTTGTTTTATAAGGTTTTGCATGTTTATTTGTTTATTATAGACAAGGTGAATTCATTTTTATTGGTTACAATGCTTTTATGTGTGGTCAGAATGCGCGAAAAGTATTGGTAGGATAGTACAAATATGACAGAAAATACTGCAACGCTACAAGCATTATTGCAATTTGCCTTGCCTCTTGGGACATCGCTCATGACTGGATCAGCGGATCATCTGATTGGTTGGGCTGTTACTGTTAGGGCACAACCGCCCGCGTTTCCAGATATTTATGGAGGGGAGCTTGCCCTTGTTGCGATGGATGTTTTGAGAAGTTTTGATAATCGCATTACCCTTGGCGAGGTTGTACAAAGTTTAGCAGAAGTGGGTGTCGAGGCAATCGCCGTTAAGGGTAATATTTCTCAGAGTGCGCTTACAGTTGCTGATGAACGACAAGTGACACTTCTTTCTCTGCCAGATGATGCAAACCTACCAAGTGTTGAACGGGCAGTCAATAAGTTGATTGTTAACCAGACTGCACAACTGAATCAGCGTGCCTTAGAAATTCAGCGTCAGTTGAGTAGATCTGCGGCGGAGAACCGTGATTTGAATAGCTTGCTTCAGATTATTGCACGGGCAACCGCGAAACCGGCGGTGCTTCATGATGACGCGGGTGTATTGATGGCGCAAATTTACCCGAATGTAGCACGGCGTGGGGTAGGCGGGCGGTCATTGATGCAGAGTCTTCCATATGGGGCGTTTCAAAAGTGGCTACGGCGTGAAAACGGAACGGAGTCACATGACTCAATACATCAGAGTCCGATTGGCTTTACCACAGTATTGCAGGTTGAGAAGCGTATTGCTGGTTATCTTTCTTTGGTGACAAGTGAAGAACTTATCGATGATTTTGACCGTTTAGTGTTGATGTATGGTGGTGATGTTTGTGCTATAGAGCTGGCAAAAAATCGTGCAATTGCGTCGGCGGTTGAACAAGCTCGCGGTGATTGGGTGCAAATGTGGCTGAGTGGTACGCCTGCCGACGATGATTTACTCTCAACGAGGGCACAGCAGGCTGGCTTCGATGGGGTTTCAGAGTATATGGTGTCTGTTTTTAGAGCGACCACTGAATCTGGCGCTCCATTGCCGCTAGAATCGCTTATTTCGTTAGTGCGGGACGACATGACACGTAGGCAGGTTACAGGTGCTGTAGGGCAATATGTAGACGTTATTGTGGCGTTATATCCGACGGATAACCAAACGATGAGTCGTATTCGTACAATGGTGGAGGATGTACGCGCACAATTGGCGATGCGTACACCTAGTGGGCTGGTTGCCGCTGGAATTAGCCGTCCGGCTCAAGGGTTATCCGCATTGCGTGAAGCATATCGTGAGGCAAAAGATGCCCTGAGTATTGCCAATGAACTGGGTGACCGTGAACAAACCACATTTTATGGTGATCTCAAACTGTATCAACTTTTGCTCGCACTTAAAGAGCGTAACCTTGACCATATGCGTCGATTCTATGGCGAAGCATTGCGTCCTCTTGTTGATCATGATGATCGTAAGCAAGGTGACCTTGTACGGACGTTAAACGGTTTTTTTGAAGCCAATGGCAATCTTGCTAAAGCGGCAACAGATCTTGATGTGCATCGAAATACGCTTGTTTATCGCCTTGAGCGCATCAGTGAATTGACTGGTTTAGACTTAAATGATTCAGATAATCGATTGATTTTACATTTATCCTTGAAAATACGACGAGTTCTTGCTACTTTACCCGGGGATTGACATTTATTAGAAGGTTAGTCTATTCTGACAAGTGTAAAATTGCATAGCGTGATAGAATATAGCTAGCAATCTGCTTTATGCAGGAAATATATCACTTCAAAAGGAGTTAAGCATGGCTATTGAATTTTATGATGTGAAAATTCGTGAGAAAGTCAAGATCGATGAATCCCAGGTGAAGAAGACCACCTTTGAGACCAAAAACGGTCAGGTGCGCTACGGTCTGCGTGCAAAGACTGACGATGGTCGTAACCTCACCAAGTTCGTGAGCAAGTCGGACTGGGAAAGCCTCGATCTACCGCAAGAAAAGAAATAACCTTTTTGCGACAGAAGACCCCATCATCGTGGTGGGGTCTTTTTTGTGATTTGTCGAAGTTACTAGTTCATCCTTATGGGCGGGGCAATTTTCACGAAGTAGTCCTCTGGACGGCGTAACAACTTGTAAAGGTGACCGGTTGCTTCTGCCTGATTGTTCACTTCTAATGTTTGAATATAACGGTTGAGCATTTCATTAATATCTTCAATACCTTGCTCGTCCAATGGGAAGATGTCAACGACAGACCCTTTTGCGATACGATCCTTAATTGCTTCTATGGTTAATCCCATTTCTGGTAGAACGCGCTGGTATATTACACCACCTGTCATCCCTGCACACATCCATGGTCCGGGATCACCAAGAATGAGTACGCGCCCCGAGGTCATGTATTCGCAGGCATAACCCTTTAAATTAGCACGAGAACCAATATTCCCCTCTTCATCGCGCAATGGTGTTTTAATCTCTCCACCGAACACAATACTAGCACCACTTAAACGAATACAAGCGCGCGTATCTGCATCACCTTGAACTATGAAAAATCCACCTTGCGCGCCATACGCGAAACTTTTTCCTACCGAGCCATCCAAGCGTGTACCATTGTGGTTCAAACCCTTCAAGATCGCAATCACACCGTCCTTAGCGCATTTTCCTACACCATCCTGTGCCCCGCCTTCGACCCATATCTTAATTGGATTATCAGTAAATGCACCAAGCCCGTTACCTGGAATAGCAGAATTACTAAAGCTCAGGTGAATTGTATCGAGGTTATCGACATTATTGATAGTGCCACGTTTGAGCGCTCCAACTAGGTGTGTACCTAATGCGCGATCCATAGCCATGACCTGTTCATCGTCGTAAGTCATTTCGCGGTCACCCCGTTCGATGTACTCAGCAACAACAGATGTTATTTGTTTGCTTAGCGTGTTGCGGGGACGTGTTAAACGCCGTCCACCAGGTTGGGCTTGTTTACGCTGTACCGGCGGGATTCGTTTAAGCAGGTTGGACAGATCAATTTTATCGTGCATGTCGATCTGTTCGAGCAAATCCGCCCGCCCGACAATATCCTGGAGCTTGGTATAGCCAAGTTTTGCTGTCCATTTGCGAATATCGTCGGCGAGCATATTAAATACATTGACGATCCCCTGTGATGACCCTTTTTCTGTGAAGGGACGGAACGCCTTAAAGCCCTTCATATCCGCTTCCTCGCGGGTTTTAACGTGCGTGGTGATACCCACATGGCATGTACCTTCGTGGCAACCACGACAGATTGTACAGCCGACAGCAACCATGGCTAATGTGCCAAAACCAACACGATTCGCGCCTAGACAAAGCATCTTGACGACATCACGCCCACTTTTCATGCCACCATCACACCAGATTTCTACATTTTCGCGCAACCCACTACCAATCAAAGATTGGTGGGCTAGCCACACGCCAACCTCTGCGGGACCACCAACATGGCGTAGGGCATGGGCACGGGCGGCACCTGTTCCTCCATCGTAACCAGTAATATTGATAATATCAGCGCCTGCCTTAGCGATACCGACTGCAATAATACCAACACCGGGAACGACAGGTACTTTTACCGATACTTTTGCATTGGGATTGGCGGTCTTCAATTCGTCAATGAGTTGAGCAAGATCTTCAATAGAATACAGATCATGATTGTTACTGGGTGAAATAAGACCGACACCCGGAACGGTGCTTCTGGCGGCGGCGACCTGCTCAGTTACTTTGTAACCGGGGAGTTGCCCGCCTTCGCCCGGTTTCGCACCTTGACCAATCTTGATTTCTAGCAAATTACACGAATTTAAGAGCGCGATATTTACGCCAAAACGACCACTTGCAATCTGTTGTCCGCGATTTCTTGGATACTTATTGAGGAGTTCAGGTAATTCGCCACCTTCGCCGTTTACGCACAGGATGTTGAGATGTGCCGCGGCTTCTGCATAGGTTCTGTAAGCCAGCTCTCCCTGTGATCCAAATGACATTGCGCTGATCAGAACTGGCATAGCATGTTCACCAATGCTGATATCTATATCTTCTGGTTGAACAGGTGTGTTATTTTCTTTTAGCCCGATAATATGTCGAATTGCAATTGGATGCTTTTCTTCAAGGGAGAACATCGTATCGGTATATTCTTCAAGTGTCATTTCGCCATGCGCGACATTTTCTGCTTTTTTCCACATCTTCGGGTAGAAGCGATCAGGATTTAGGAGGCGATTTTTCTTTTCTCCACGAAACTCTGCGGCACGTTCTTCTGCATCATTTTTGAGATTTGTCCATGTTAACCCACGAGCTTCTGAGCCGAAATAATTTGGCGTACCAAAGATTGATGCGATGCTTTTGGTTAACCCGATTGAGCTAAAGCTATGCCCATAACCGCGCAACTCATGACACCCAATTGTGGATATGATCTTTTTCAAACCATTGGTTGCCGTATCAACGGTATTTGTTAATCGTTCAATGATATTGTCGCGCTCAAGTGGTTCTTTGGGCGAACGTGGCGCGATGCCCAGCGCCACAGCGTAGAGCGCGTAAGGCAAAATGGCATTTGCCCCCATGCTGATACATAATGCGAGATCATGCAGGTCTCGTAAAGAACCGGAGCGCAGAATAATACCTACCTCACG
>DAOTXB010000774.1:0-5263 GCA_034435575.1 Anaerolineae bacterium | reverse complement strand
CGAACGGTAACAGCATCCAGAATAATAAAGAACCCGGGTGTTGCATTACTTATCGTTAAGCGTCGCAGTTGATCTTTTGCACCGCTAATATCATCCAAACCTTCGCATCCATAAAGATAATACCCTGCGGTTGCCCGCGCAGTTGGCACTTGCGCGGGTTTTGTTGGATCAGAGCAGGTCAATTCATTGAATGTATTGTAACTTTCGGGGGTTAACGGACCCGTATCATCTGGATCAAGTGTTAACTCTAAATTACCATATCCAGGAGCACCATAGAAGTACACGCCAAAGGCATCGCCGATGAAGTAGAAATCCACTGATGTATCGGCGCTCGTATAGTGTATCGTGTCGTTGATGGCACCCGGGAAATAATAGGGTAACCAACTATCTTGATAGACAAAATCAAGACTGGTTTCATCATGTAAGCCAGGACCCGCAAGACGCGTCGTCACGACCATGCGTACACGCTTCGTTGCGTTATCACCATCTTGATCTTGTACATTATAGGTGAATTCAATCGCCCCACTAATGCCCGGCGCTGGTGTAAAGTTAAACGTCCCGTCAGTTACAGCGGAGGAGATAGCAGTATTCATTTGACCTTGTGACGGGCTTGAACCAAGATCAAACAACAATGGCTCATGACCTGATGCACCTGTATCCACCGTGAAGTTACTTAACGCGAACGGATAATCCGCATCGGATGGTGTAGCAGGTGAATCATCATCGTCTGGGTCAGAAAGTGCAAATACCGGACTAAAGTCTACATAAGGTTCTAAGCGATAGCTCACCGGTGATGATAAATCGGTAAAAATCACCTGCGTATCACCCTCAGGATCATCATAAGCAACCGGACGACCATCATCGACAGGATCAATTGTAATGGTCACCGTCCCTAGTGGTGTTGTACCGGTGTCCAGAATACCTGTTGCCGTATAGTTGAAGGTAATATCCGGTGTATCTGCACCTGTCGTATGGAAGTCCTTCGGTGGGCAATAGGTCACTTCATTAGTCGCTTCATCATAAAGAATCGGCTCACCCTCACACGGGTTAAGCGAATTGCCATCGTACAACACTGGCAAGTTACTAAAGTTAAATGAATATGGACGGAAACCACCTTCTACACGATCATCAATTCTAAATGTAATCGCATCGGAGTCTTCACTGGTTAATGGCGTGAGTGATCCGTCATCTGCTATAAACGAAACCGGTTGTGGATCAGAAAGTTCGTATGCACCAATATCAATATAGTCATTGCTTGTATTCATATCATTGAGATTGGTACGATCAATCAGACGGGGCAAGCCCATCACATCCAACGGTGGGTCGTTCGGATCCGCAGTTTGAATATCGAAGCCCAAAATTGTGTTGACGATGCCGTTATTTTGAATGTCCACCCCGTTCGGCGGTGTCGTTGGAATTGGATCTGGTGGATTAATGACATCATAAGGTAACAGACGATATGGATTCCCAGGATCGAATGTCATGAAGAAGGTTGAACTCTCAAAATCCGTAAAGGTTTGTGAGTCTTCCAATACTAACCAATCTACACTGCCAATATTGGCGCCATCGACAAAATTCTTACCGAAAAAGTTGTTGTTAGACGGTGCTTCGATCTGTGCCTGTGAACACTCACCACCTTCTACAGATGCCCCTAGATTATCGAAGCGATCCATAAACCAATTGAACTGTACACCGTCTCCGGCATTTGGCGCGCTACCTATAGCATCACACCCTAGGTCGATTGAACCAGCACCCTCAGAGTTATTGATTGATGCGATCAACGAACCAGCAAGCAAGTTATTGAAGAACAGGTTGTTCTCAATATTCCAACGATGATTACTCATCTGAACAAAGTTGGAATTTGCACCGCCAACTCCGATAATCGAGCCCGTAGTTACACCAAGTTGGTCCATATCATGATTCACAACGGAGTTGTTGACAAAGCGGAATTGTGACCCCTGATAGAGGTTGATAATGGGTCCCATCATCGTGTTATTGTTGAACAATGAACTATAGACGTTCACTTCGTAGTTTACGCGCGTATTCGGATTAGAAACCGGATCAGGGTCTTCCGTAATCCAATGATCAATGGTAATCATCGCGGAGGCTTCGTTATTCTCGAAGCGGTTCGCCCATAAATCCGCCTCAACACGGTTCACAAGTACCAGTGAATTGTACCGGTTTTGCCCCGTCGTTTGACGAATAAAGCTGTTGGTAAAGGCATTGCGTTCAACAACTGCGGTCTGCACATTCCCAACATTGGTATCACCAACAATTGACAGCGCCGCAACACGATCCAAACTTGTGGCGGTTGCACCAATAAGCGTGAAACGAATGTCAAAATCGTTAAAGACATTATCTGTGACAGTTGTGCTATCCGTATTATTGACGACTAGCGGTTGATCAAAGTTGTCGAAATTATTCTCCAGAATTGAGATATTGTCACTAGTTCCAGAGCCATCGACATAAATCGGTGCAGGTGGCACAACCAGAAGATCAGTCGTGGTCGTGCTGTAATTCATGGTAGCGCCGGAGAAGTCAAAGCCTTGAACTGTGACATTCTGTGAGTCATTGATATAGATACCACCACCCGTGCTCGGATTGAAGGCATCAGTCACGTGAATGGCTGTATCAAAGCGATTGACAAAGTCAGCATTGTCATATGAGATCAGGGTGAGGTTATTCGTTCCCGTTGGATCAGGGATTTCGAACCCGCCGACATATTCCCCTGGCTGTACAATAACGTACTCACGCCCAGCGGCAATCGCGGCATTGATCGCGGTTGTTATATGGAAATAGGGGTTGGACGGGGAACCATCCTGCCCGGTAGAAAGGTTACTATTACCCACATAGTAGGCTTCACTATCCAGCGGATTTAAGCCATCTGGATTGGCAAAACCGACATAATTTAATTGCTGGTTGACGGCAAAGTTCGGGTTACCGAGTACAGTCAAACCGGAGCCATAAATATTGTCAAAACCAATCGCGCCCAGATCAGTGGCATGCCCCATCAGATATTGTTCGAGGCGTTGTGGACGTTGGAAGGTGTTGTTGAAGTAATCATCCATGACTGCGTTGACGGGATTATTTGTCGTCATGAGCAACGCCGCCATACCTGCAACGTGTGATGCCGCCGCGGATGTCCCACCGAAGCCATCACTACTGCCTGTATTGGTCGGATGACAGAAAGGCTCGCCAGTGAAACGTGATGTCTCTACATAAGATGGTGCGACAACTTCTGGTTTGATGTTACCGTTAGCCGCCTGTCCATTAGCGCCAATCGAGCTATCCGGCAAAATTGGATAGCGCGAATCATCTACGCTATTGGTCTGCGTGCTACAAACCGCACCGACAGCAATAGCATTGGCAGAGCTTGCCGCCGTAGTCAGCGTATCCGCCACATTGGAACGGGTCATACTACTGCTTGTGACGATGTCATCAACGCCACCCGCGGCTTGTATTTGCATCGTGGTTGCGGTTGAGCCGTCAACGGTCAACGTAACATCACAACTTTCGCCACAACTTTGTGGGACGACATATTGATGTGATGCGGAGCCAGCACGTACCATACGGCTGTCAACCACATCGCCATTTTGTGACAATGTGGACGGATAATTTTCCGTGCCATTGGTGTCTACCCAGCTGTAATCAATAATACTTCCCGCGCTTGTGCGAATAGTAGCTGTATTCTCTCCACCGGGGAAGCTAAAGATCGTCGCGCCATCATCACCGGAATTACCCGCACTGGCAATCACCGGAATGTTGGAGACATACGCCGTTGAAATCGCACCTTGAATGTCACCGTTGGCACCACCCACACTATCACCACCATCGATGGTAATAACAATCAGATCAACCAGATCGTTCACCGCACGGTTGATCGCATCATCAATGACCGGACGGCTACTAGCACGGTACATACGAATGGTCGCCTGTGGTGCCACATCACAAATCACCTCGATCACGTTGACACCGTGTCCTGTACCCGGATCACCGACATCGCCTACCTGTGTGATTGGTGTTGGATTGGCAGTGATGCAGGTTTGTTCTGCGGAAGCGGTGTTAATACCGGAGAAACTCGTGTCGATCACACCAATTGTCACACCAGCACCGTAAATACCGGCATCGTGCCAGCTCTTCGCGCCGATAATATCGAGTGAATGCGGGTTGATGTTATCACCAAGCGCTTGTGGTTCAATGTTGGTCTCGGACTGTGGAATTGTCGTGGTCGCGGCGGTAGAAACAACCCGCACAGGGAAGCTGATCGCGGCAATTTCATCGCGGTTGATCAGATCAATCAACACATCGAACGTTGCATAAGCGTCGACTTTTTCAGCATCAGTTAGGATAATTTCTGCACCGGCAACAGTGGCAATTTCGCTAATCGCGTCTGGGGAGGATTCTGCGGTTGCCCACAATACCACACGCACACGATTACTATCATCTAATGGAATAAAGAAGGTCTCTGCGGCGGCAACAGCGGCGGCTTCACCTTCATCAATGTAAGTTTGTAGTACACCAAACAGCGCGTTACCGACCTTGACCATATCCTCATCGTCAAGCGCGTAGGGCACAGCGGTTTCTGCACCATCGCCTGCCACACTCAAATCGGTCAATGCGACATCATCAACAGACACAGCGCTAAGGGCGGTAATGGCAACTTCGCCACCGGCAATCGGTGCTTCATCACTAAACGACATCACATTCGCGTCGTCCACATTGACAGTGATCTCACCACCCGTTGCGTTCAGGCTGATGGCATACCATGTGCCTGCGGTCAGGGTTACAGGTGCGCTCGCAAGTGCGGTTTCACCTTCGGTATCACTACGATAAAGTGTGATGTCATCAACACCAACACGCAATTGATATGCGCTGTTCTCACCACTGCGGAACGCAATATTCACGCTACCAGCATCCGGTGCCTCACCCTCGGCTTCCGGAGTGGCTTCTGCATCGTCGGATTGTTGTGTAACAGTATCCTGTTCAGGTGTAATGTTCACCAACAGGTCAAGTTGTAAATCTGTTAAAAAGACAGCAGGTTCCGGCTGTAAGATTGCACCTGTGCTCATCGCCAGAACAGCTCCTGTCTCTGTGATGACAACAGAAGCATCTTCGCTAAATGCCCAACCAGAAATTTCACCCTCGAAATCTGTCGAAATCGTCGCATCGTTTGCAGACGGATCTTCAACAATTTCTGGTTCAGGGGTTGTTTCTGCTTCTGGTGTAGCTTCGGCAGTGACCTCTACCTCGGTGGTCGCTTCAG
>DAOTXB010000773.1:0-2299 GCA_034435575.1 Anaerolineae bacterium | reverse complement strand
CGCGGCTAATGGTTCCCAGATTAAATAGGCTTCTCTCGCCCCTGCCGCCAATGCCGCTTCGTAAACAGCGCGTTTTTCAACACTTGTTACCCCCCATGGCACAGATACCATCACGCGAGGTTTAAAGAAGCGCAAGCGCCCAGCAATCCGTCCAAAAAAGTAGCGGAGCATCGCCTCAGTCACTTCATAATCTGCGATAACGCCATTCTGGAGTGGACGCACCACCTGAATATCCTCTTCGTCAACGCGCCCCAACATTTCGCGGGCAGGCTGTCCAAATTCGACGATATAATCATCTTCAGCGCGTAAAGCGACCAGAGATGGCTCCTGTAAAACAATTTGACCATTTTCCCAGATTAAGACGTTGATCGTACCGAGGTCTACGCCCAGGCTCTTACTAAATAATGCCATAACAATCTCTCGAGCAGTGTGTCAATGGAAATTTAAAGGGTAGGCGTTCAGTCCTACCCAGAATGCGGTGCATATTATACAGTAAACATAAAAAAATTCGAGTAATATACAAGACACTCAGTCATGTTATACTACTCGAATTCGATGAAAGTCACCATTTTCGCTTGGAATTACGCACACTTATTGGTCGCGTTCATCCTGCTCAATAATACGCATCATTGGCGATCGTTGATTGATATTGCGCCCAATTTTTAGCTCAAGATTTGCACGACGCAATGCAAGCGCGGCTTCACGATTTTCTTCTGGCGGAACGCCCTCTTTAAATAGTTGTTCTGCACGTTCGCGTGCCGCTTCTGCCGCCGCCACATCAATATTGAACGATGATGCGGCAAGATCAGCAAGGACGACCACTTTACCGGGGCGAACGTCTACAACACCACCAAAGATTGCAAAACGTTCTTCGGCGTTACCTTTACGAACAACTAACTCGCCAAAATCAAGCGTTGTCAACACAGGTGCGTGCCGGGGGAGTACACCCATCTGCCCTTCAGAGGCAGGCACAATTACCATGTCTACATTTTCATCTTCAAAAACTGTCTTCTCTTGCGATACGACTTCAATATGTATCGTCATGTTAGTCCTCCTTTGCTATCGGGTGAGCGTATCGCATGATAGCTACTCACCCTGCCCGTCCAAAGCCGACTATTCAGCTTCTTGTGATTCGTTGTAGCGTTCGAGAACGTCTTCCATCGGACCAGCCATGTAGAACATCTGCTCAGGGATATGATCAACCTCGCCGTCAAGGATCATGCGGAAACCACGTACAGTGTCGCGCACCTTGACATATTTACCCGCACGCCCGGTAAATTGTTCCGCTACAACCATCGGCTGTGTCAGGAATTGTTCAATCTTACGGGCACGAGAAACGAGCAACTTATCATCGTCAGACAGTTCATCAATACCAAGAATAGCGATAATATCCTGCAAGTCCTTATAACGCTGAAGCACCTGCTGTACTTCACGCGCTGTTTCATAATGCTCATCACCAATAATCAAGGGATCAAGAATTTTACTGGTGCTGGAAAGCGGGTCAACAGCGGGGAATAGACCGCGCGCCGCAATCGAACGTTCCAGTGAAATCGTTCCGTCAAGATGCGTAAACACCGCGACTGGCGCAGGATCAGAATAATCATCTGCGGGCACATAAACCGCCTGCATAGACGTGATCGCGCCTGTTTTTGTCGAGGTAATACGTTCCTGAAGCTGACCCATTTCATCTGCCAATGTCGGCTGATAACCCACAGCAGACGGCATACGACCAAGCAACGCGGATACTTCTGCACCAGCCAGCGAATAACGGAAAATATTGTCGATAAACATCAACACATCTTTACCTTGATCGCGGAAGTGTTCCGCCATCGTCAAACCAGAAAGTGCTACACGCAGGCGCACACCGGGCGGTTCATTCATCTGACCAAAAACCATCGCTAAACTTGGGAGCACACCAGCTTCGTCCATTTCTTGATAAAGCTGTGTCCCTTCACGAGTACGCTCACCTACACCCGCAAACACAGACAAACCGTCGTGCTGGGTGGCGATCGAGTTAATCAGTTCCTGAATGGTCACGGTTTTACCCACACCCGCGCCACCAAAGATGCCAGTTTTACCACCACGGGTCATCGGCGCGACAAGGTCAATCACCTTCATACCCGTCTCGAACACTTCCAATTCTGTGGACTGTTCTTCAAAGATCGGAGCCACCGCGTGAATCGGCTTGTGTGGTTCAGTATCTGGTACTGGCGGTTGATTATCAATCGGATGACCCAGAACGTTAAACACACGCCCTAATGAGGCATCCCCGACGGGTACAATAATCGGTGAACCGGTA
>DAOTXB010000772.1:0-1523 GCA_034435575.1 Anaerolineae bacterium | reverse complement strand
AAGTTAGAATCACAACTTGAGCATTTCATTGAGGGGACGTTTACCAATCTTTTTGGACGACGGTTAAATCCCCATGATATTGCCTTACAAATTGCACGCACCATGGAAGAACACATCTCTATCGATCCAAAAGATCCACAACGCAAAATTGCGCCCAATGACTATTTCATCTATTTACACCCACAGACACAAAGTAAATTACTACATAAGAACCCCAATATTGGAAACATATTAAGCACACAAATCATCGAACTTGCTCAACAATGTGACTATGCCGTTGAAGGCGACCCAACAATCAATATTCTGGCAAATGCACACCTAGCATCACATCAAGTGCAGGTCGTGGCAAACCATCGCTCTTCTACACATAACAGTACAGAAGCCATGAAACGCGTAATCGTGCCAGATACTCATACTGTACCTTCTGGTGCAAAATTATTGCTAGACTCTGGTAAGATCGTGCCTCTAAAAAAAGCCATCATCAATATAGGTCGTAACGCAGAAAACGACCTAATTGTAGACGATGAGGCAGTTTCTCGGCATCATGTACAACTACGATTACGCTCAGGGGCATATATTCTGTTCGATACGGATAGCAGAGGGGGGACATATGTCAACAACGTGCGTATCCGCGAACACAACCTTAGGTCTGGGGATGTGATTTTGCTCGGCAGAACACGCTTGTTATATACTGAAGATGATAACAGTGATGCAACTGACACCTTCAAGAGGGATCAAACTGATACCTTCGATCCGATCTAGGAGACTCTATTGACACTCGATCTCACACTTCTAGTTCTAAGGGTAATCTCTGGCAGTTTGCTTATCGGGTTTACGATGATCGTCTTCCTCGTTATGTGGAGAGACTATCGCGCTATTACCGAACAACTTGGCTCTAATCGGCGAACATATGGATATTTAGTACCCTTGCAAGAGATTGACGGCGATTACATTGTGATTGGTGAAAAAAGCGCACTATACCCACTTACAACGTTAGGGCGTAGCAAATCCAATACAATTATTGTAGATGACTCATTCGCAAGCAATGAACATGCGATGATTGCGCTCCGTAGTGGTCAATGGTGGCTGGAAGATCGCAAAAGTCGTAATGGCACTACTCTGAACGAGGTTCCTATTTCACAGCCAGTCATCATGACAAATGGCGATCTTATCGGCATTGGCAGTACACGTTTTCGTCTTGAGCTTATGCTTTGAGCATTGCTTCTCCATCGCTTAACTGTACCAGAGGATTTCGCGAACGCGACTGTATTTCTCAATTGGTCAGCCGTTGGATACATAAAAGGGGTTTCGTTACCAACTGACGGTGGTAAAATTTAACCTACATTTTAGAGATTAATCATATCCAA
This sequence comes from Anaerolineae bacterium, assembly GCA_034435575.1. Taxonomy (GTDB): domain Bacteria; phylum Chloroflexota; class Anaerolineae; order Aggregatilineales; family Phototrophicaceae; genus JAVJSU01. Next base: position 156 of record DAOTXB010000772.1, on the reverse strand, counting down.
ACTAAAGGTCACAACGATGACAGAAGTCGTGAAGATTGGGGTTATTGGCGGTTCCGGGTTATATGATATGGCTGAAATTACAAATAAAACCACAGTTTCTGTAGAAACACCATACGGAACACCAAGTGGAGATATTGTAATTGGCACATTGCGTGG
>DAOTXB010000771.1:0-2216 GCA_034435575.1 Anaerolineae bacterium | reverse complement strand
AAGTTAGAATCACAACTTGAGCATTTCATTGAGGGGACGTTTACCAATCTTTTTGGACGACGGTTAAATCCCCATGATATTGCCTTACAAATTGCGCGCAAGATGGAAGAACATATTTCTATCGACGTAAAAAACTCACAACGAAAAATTGCACCCAATGATTATTTCATCTATTTACACCCACAAGCCCAAAGTAAATTGCTGAATAAAAACCCCGAAATTGGTAACATTTTAAGTACACAAATCATCGAACTTGCTCAACAATGTGACTATGCCATTGAAGGTAATCCAACAGTCAATATTCTGGCAAATGCACGTCTCGCATCACATCAAGTACAAGTTGTCGCGACACATCGATCATCCAAACACAACAGTACAGAAGCCATGAAACGTGTAACCGTGCCAGATACTCATACGGTTCCTTCAGGAGCAAAGTTGTTACTAGACTCTGGAAAGATCGTGCCGCTACAACAAGCAATTATCAATATCGGGCGTAACGCAGAAAACGACCTCGTTGTAGACGATGAGACAGTTTCTCGGCATCATGTACAACTACGGCTAAGATCAGGGACATACATTCTGTTCGACACAGATAGCAGAAGTGGTACATATGTTAATAACGTGCGTATTCGCGAACACAATCTCAGGTCTGGCGATGTGATTTTGCTGGGCAAAACACGCTTGTTATACACTGAAGATGATAACAGTGATGCAACTGATACCTTCAAGAGTGATCAAACTGATACCTTCGACCCGATATAGGAGGCGTTATTCTCTTGACACTTGATCTCACACTTCTAGCGCTAAGGGTAGTCTCTGGTAGTTTGCTCATTGGGTTTACCATGCTCGTCTTCCTCGTTATGTGGAGAGATTATCGCGCTATCACTGAACAGATTGGCTCTAATCGTCGAACATACGGATATTTGGTTCCCTTGCAAGAAATTGACGGCGATTACATTGTGATTGGTGAAAAAAGTGCGCTATATCCACTTACCACATTGGGACGTAGCAACTCAAATACCATTGTTGTGGATGACTCATTCGCAAGCAATGAGCATGCACTGATTGCGCTTCGCAGTGGTCAATGGTGGTTAGAAGATCGCAAAAGCCGTAATGGTACTACCTTGAACGAAATTCCTGTTTCACAACCAGTCATCATGACAAATGGCGATATTATTGGTATTGGTAGTACACGCTTTCGTCTTGAACTCATACTTTGAAGCAGTTTTTCAGGTCAAGGATACTTCGTTTATGGATTTAGGTTTACGTGCCGCCAAAGTTCTGGTCACAGCCGCAAGCAACGGTTTAGGATCGGCAACCGCACGCCTTTTTAGTCTCGAAGGCGCACAGGTTGTCATCAACAGCCGTGATCTTTCAGCCTTACAGGTCACAGCCGCAAAAATCTCAAGAGAATCCGGCAATCCTGTCTTCACCCAAGCCGCTGACATAACGGATCATGATGCAGTAGAAAAAATGATACGAAACAGCGCGGATTCAATGGGTGGCAAAGATATACTGGTCACCAATACTGTAAGACCATCAGTAGGTAATTTTGCTGATTCCACAGTAGCTGACTTGCATAAAGCAATAAACCTCACATTTGGTAGCACTATCAGCCTGATAAAAACTGCAGTGCCCTACTTACGTGCGTCAAAGCGTGCCGCAGTTCTAAGCGTTGCTTCGATTCCAACTGAACAAAAAGTAGACAATCACATCCTCTCACATACTACAAGTTCTGCGATTGTTGCCCTCACAAAATCCCTGTCGATTGAGTTAGGTTCTGAAGGAATACGATTCAATAGTGTAATTCCGGGTTTGACAAAAACTAAACAAATCGAGTATTTGCTCAATACTAAGGCTACGAAGAATAATTCTACGCCCGATGAAGAAGAACGCAGTTTGACCAAAGATATTCCACTTGGGCGAATAGGCACACTAGAGGAATTTGCGAACGCGACTGTATTTCTCTGTTCGCCTGCCGCCGGTTACATAACAGGGGTTTCGTTACCAATTGACGGTGGTAAAATTTAATCCACACATTAGAAATTAATCATATTCAAAATAAAGGTCACAACGATGACAGAAGTCGTGAAGATTGGGGTTATTGGCGGTTCCGGGCTCTATGATATGGCTGAAATTACAAATAAAACCACAGTTTCTGTAGAAACACCATACGGAACACCAAGTGGAGATATTGTAATTGGCACATTGCGTGG
>DAOTXB010000770.1:0-11628 GCA_034435575.1 Anaerolineae bacterium | reverse complement strand
ATACCGTCACGCTCACCGTCTCCGATGGTGGTGCTGGCACCACACCTGCCGTCGTCTCACAACAGGTCACCGCGACTGAGCCGATTGTGCTGGATCCCATTTCCGCGGACTTCTCTGCTGTTGAGAACGCGCCACTCGTCCTTGACTTCAACGCTACCGCTTCCGGTGGTGACGGCGTCTACACCTACACCTGGGACTTCGGCGATGGCAATGTCGGCACAGGACAAACCACACAACATACTTATGCAACAGGTGGCACCTATACCGTCACGCTCACCGTCTCCGATGGTGCTGGCACCACACCTGCCGTCGTCTCGCAACAAGTGACCGCTACCGATCCGGTTCAGCCAACTCTTTCAGAGACAACACCTGTTCAACCAGATGTTAATGCCTTGATTGGTAATCTAAGTCGACTGTATCAGGGTGGACTTGCACAGGGTCGCCAAGCAGATGTATTCGCTATTGTTGGTGACCAAACAGCTGGAAATCCAAGTTATCTTGACCCGTTTGATGATACTGATCCATCAACCTTCATACTCGAAGATGGAGTCACAAGCAATCTGCAAACCGTTATCAACACGTACAATGCCGATACTACGGACGCAACATCTAGCTTCAACCGTAACGGTTTTGCTACCGGTAGCTTGCTGGCAGAAGACCTACTAATGCCGGGCATCAACTATAATTCAGCCTGTACAGAACCCGGCGAAACGTTATTTAGCTGTGAATTACGCTTTACCAATCCTAGCCTTGTGATTATCAATCTTGGCTACGAAGAAGTACAACGCAGTGTTGATCCTGCAACATTCGGAGCGAACTTACAACAGGTTATCAACGCCGCGCTTGCCAACAGTGTTGTTCCTGTAGTATCTACAGTGATACCAAACAATAGCGATCAGGGAATCATTGATCGCACCGAAGCTATCAATGATGTCATCATCAATCTGGCAACAGCCAATGGCATACCACTATTGAACCAATGGCGCGCCATGCATGAGTTACCCAATAGTGGATTGAGTGGTGATAACGTCACACCATCAGTGGCTCCAGAAGGTGCAGGGGCACTGACACAATCAACATTAAGCTCAGGTGCCAACGCAAGAAACTTCCAGATACTCACATTACTGGATAGCTTGCAAACAACAATTTTCCGCTAAACTAATCAATATTGAGGGTCCGGTGAAGAGTTGAATACCGGACCCTTCCCATTCTGTAAATAGAGAGTCGCTATGACAACCAACATATTTGAAGCCGAAGTAAGCGGAGGATTGGAACAGCTCGCGGCTCAGGAACTTATAGATAAGCATCTATTCCATGACATAAAATCTCAAAAAGGTGCTGTTCAATTCAAAGGACAGTTAGAAAACACAACAAAGTCTATATCAATAGTTAACAGTGTCTATATGCTTCTGTATTACAAAATCCCACGTCCAAAGGCATTATTGGGTCATGAACATTTTCAGCGTTTAATAGGAGCAATTCAAGCAGTAAGATCTGTCAACGACAAAAAAGCTTTCTCAGACTTCTATATTAGTGCGGCAGGTTCTCACACGTCAGTGATGCAACGCATAAAAACGGAAATCAGTAATAATATTAATCTACCTGAGGGTGATGAAACTGGTGATCTTTTGGTTCGTATTCGGCGTAATCACAAGTCTGGGTGGGAGGTTTTGATTAGGGTAACCCCTCGACCACACGCGACCCGTCAATGGCGTAAATGTAACTACGAAGGTGCCCTGAATGCCCCCACAGCCCATGCAATGATCGCATTATCTAAACCCACCCCTCATGACACTGTCATAAACTTAGCATGTGGATCAGGAACATTGATGATTGAACGTCTTCTCCATAAATCAGCAAATCTAGTTCTAGGATTTGACAATCATCATCTCGCACTTGATTGTGCTTCCGAAAACATGGCTACCGCACAATTAGATGGGCGTATTAACCTTTTCAATGCTGATATTCGCCAACTACCCCTATCTGACGACTTCGCAACACATTTGTATACAGACTTACCCTTCGGACAACTTGTCGGTTCGCATGAGGAAAATCTTAAGCATTATCCGCAAATCATGGAAGAGGCGGCAAGAATCTGTAAAATAAACGGAATATTTACCATACTAACGCATGAAATAAAGCTAATTGAAAAAATATTAGAAGAATCCACTTATTGGTCGATACAAAATATGGTAAAAATTACACAACGCGGTCTCCACCCGCGAATCTATATGCTTAAGAGAAGGTAATCAAAATCTATTGAAACCCACAAAATCGCTGTTAATTTCTACAATTATGATACTGTTTCTGCTCATCGCCTGTACCCCGGAAGAAGAGCAACAACCTATACTCGTCTCCTTAGTCGTTGATGGTCGTGTTCAAACCTACAGCAATCCAGAGCCGATTACTGTAGGTCAATTCTTGCGTGAGGTAGATGTCGAACTTGGACCTCTTGACCGCCCTAACCCACCTCTGGTGACACAAATCAGCGATGGGCTGAGAATTACAGTTGTGCGTGTTACAGAAGAAACAGAATGTGAAGATATTGAAATTCCATATCGAGAAATCGCACAACAATCTGAAAGCCTAGCGCCCGGAGAAACACAGGTTGGTCGCCGGGGTGTGACTGGTATAGAACAAGTCTGTTATCGTATCACCTATGTTGATGGCGAAGCTGGTGAACGCGTAGAAATACGGCGTAATGTCACACAAAATCCGGAAGATGAGATCATTTTTGTCGGTCCTACTACTGAGCTAGATCCAGTCTCTATCATAGGTACGCTCGCTTATATCAGCAATGGCAATGCATGGATCATGCAAGGCAGTAACGATACTCGTCGCGCATTAACGGAATCAGGCAACTTGGATGAACGAATTTTCAGTCTATCTGAGAATGGTCAACAACTATTGTATGCAACATTGCCAGCAAGTTCAGATGCAGAAACGTTACTTAACCAACTCTGGATAATCAATAACACAAGTTTACCAGCACCAGAGCCAGTGGAATTACGCATTCAAGATGTATTATATGCACAATGGGTGCCACAACAGGAAAACACGATTAGTTATTCTCAAGGGGAAATTGACCGCGCGGCACCCGGTTGGCGTGCCTTTAATGACCTCTGGATCATGCGAATAGACCCTACATCTGGTGAAGCACTCAATATTGAGCAGATTCTCCAGAATTCTAGTGGGGGATTATATGGATGGTGGGGGATGCAATTTTCATGGTCACCCAATGGTGAACAAGTTGCTTGGATCCAAGCTGATTCTGTGGGATTGGTAGATATTGATAACGAGCAACTTGATGATCCCCTTGTTTCTTATGCCGCGTTGAGCACATTACGTGACTGGTCATGGAGAACAACAATTTCATGGTCACCTAATAGCGACCTCATCACAACAACTGTACACGGGGCACCGATTGGTAACGAAGACCCAGAGGCAAGCCCCGTGTTTAATGTTGCAGTCGCCTCAACTGATGGCTCATTTAATGCAAATATTGTCGAACGTGCAGGTATATGGTCACAGCCGATTTTTTCGCCTGAAATAAATGATCCCGGTGCCCAATATCCACGCGGATATATTGCTTATCTACAGGCAAGAGAATGGGAAAATAGTATTACATCAAGTGAGTATGATTTGGTAATCGCAGATCGCGATGGAAGTAATGCGCGTGTCATTTTTCCTGATGGAGAGCAACCAGGACTTAGCGCACAAGAATTCGCCTGGAGCCCAGATGGTCAAGAGATTGCATTTATCTATCAAAATAATTTGTGGAAGGTCAATATTGAATCAGGTGTTGCACGTCAACTTACGCTAGGTGGGGCATCTAATCCGGTCTGGACGCGCTAATGCGTAACCTCATACTGCTTACGCTATCGATTTTTGCGGTTATCGGAAGCAGTATCGCCGCCCTGGCAACAACGTATGAACGGGATATGGTTCTGGCAGGTTACGAACATCCTCTGTCTAGTTCTGATTTGCCATTTCGTGTGGATAGAGCAGGTACAAATGTATCGCTCATAGGGTTGCAAGAGGAACAACAGCGCCAACAATTACAACTCATACAAGATGCGGGTCTTATTTGGGTTCGTCAGACAGCAAGTTGGTCGCTCATTGAGCCACAACCCAACGAGTATTCCTGGGAAGATTGGGATCAACTTGTACAGATCACACACGATTACCCGGATTTACAACTACTTGTAACCCTTGATGAAATGCCAGATTGGGCAACGGAGTCGGGCTTAACAGTTGATATAGACGCGTTTAGCGAGTTTGTTGGTCTTTTCGCAGAACGCTACGGTCAAAGCCTTGATGTCTATGAAATCTGGGAGTTCCCTAATTCGGCATTTGGACGGCAAAGTGCGCCACTGATAGCAGATGATTATGCGAATATATTGACATCTGCTTATCAGGCAATTCACCAGTATGATGCATCAGCCACAGTCTTGTTTGGTAGCTTATATATCGATGACACCTTGCCATATATCGAATATTTACAAGCAATTTATGATCATGAAGTGCCTATGGATGGTATTTCCGTTGCCTTACCATTATCTACACAGGCACAATCATGGCTTCTTGCTGTACGTAAGCAGATGATCGAAAATGGTGAGTCGACCAACGCTATCTGGCTTATGACACTTACAGCCGAAACACCTACAAACAATGAACTAAATGATTTTGCAAGTGATATGTATGCACTTGCAGAGGAAAAATGGGCGTGGTTAGGTGGCATTACCTTATTCGACATATCAACACCAATTGAAGCAAATACCACCCTGCCATCAAATGGTATTTATTCTGTTACTAATCGCTACTCACAGTTCGCCGGTATCTGGACAATCAATCACGGACAAGCAGACATTGGCTGGGTGAATGATAGTCAAATGACATTCACTTTTAGAGGTTCCGAGATTGCATTGCTGGTTAACGAAGGGAATTATACGGGTCAGCTCTATGTCACAATTGACGGTGAGCCTGCCAATGCGCTTCCTCAAGATTCCGCAGGAAATGCCTACTTACTCTTATCAAGTGATAGTCTAGAATCTGAGCAAAATCTCATCACAGTTGCAAATGGTCTGACTTTAAATCAACATCAAGTAGCGATAGTAACAAATGAACTTATCCCGAATGAACCTGATCCTCGAAATCACATCATAGGCTATGCCGTCAGCAATGGTGATTTAGCGCAACCATACAATCAACAAATTACAATCGCATGGATTACAACAGCAATAGCACTACTGAGTGTGGCGTTGTTTGGGGGTCAATTCCTCTTAACGAAGACGCTATTTATACAAACTAAAGTCATCCAACCACCAACTCAGGCACAGATGCTTATAACAACAATTGCCTCTTTTATTTTGATGCTTAGTATGGCAAGCGTATGGCAATCTAACGTCCCTCAGTTTTTCAGAAAGGAGACAGTTAGCCTACCACTATCAGTAATCACTGCTGGTGTAATTTATCTGGAGCCCGGTCTACTTTTAACTGTTTTAGCCACCATTATGTTGTTTCTATTTATTCTCATACGCTTAGAAACAGGCTTGCAACTCGTCATCTTTTGGGCACCGTTCTTTCTATTTCCCATCGAACTCTATCGCTTTGCATTTCCAGTAGCAGAAGTCATCTTATGGTTAACGGTTATCGCGTTTGGCTTCAACGGCATTTACTATTGGGCACGATCCTATAAGAATCAACAAATTAACCTTCCTAATGTATTGAATCATATCGTGCTAACGGATTACCTTGTGCTTATGTGGTTTATTCTAGGAGTCATAGCATTAACCACGTCTCAATATTCTGACCTTGCAGTAACCGAATTTCGAACTATATTTTTTCAACCCGTCATATTTTATCTACTCTTACGCCGTTTACCGGCAGATGCTAATCGACCAATACGCTTTTTGATGATGTTAGTATTGGCAGGCGTTGCTGTTTCGCTCATAGGGTTGGCACAATTTCTGATAGGGTCATCTATTATTACAGCAGAGGGAGGCACACCACGGCTTGCAAGCGTGTACGGATCACCTAACAATGTAGCTTTATTGTTAGGTCGCTGTATACCCTTTGTGTTTGTGGCATTAATCCTATTAAAAGATAAATCCTACCGTATTGTAGCCGCTTCAATGTTTAGCATGTTCGTCTTGACATTACTTCTAAGCCAGAGTGTAGGTGCACTTTTTTTGGGTGTTCCCGCATCATTGCTCACAATAATCATCATTCATTATCGAAGAAAGGCGATTGTTCCTATAACCGTGGCAGTTATTTTAGGTATTGCCTTAGTATTTATGGCATTTCAATTGCCAAGATTTGCAAATTTGCTGGATTTTTCATCAGGAACTAATTTCTATCGCCTGCGCGTTTGGGACAGTAGTATTACTATGATCTTGGATAATCCAATTACAGGCATCGGGCTTGATCAATTCTTATACAAACTTCGTGGCACTTATCTGCTACCTGATGCGTGGCAAGAACCAAATCTTTCTCATCCGCATAACATCATTCTGGATTTCTGGCTTCGTTTGGGAATAGCGGGGTGTATCTGGATGATTTTCACGATTATTCATCTATTACGAGGATTTTCCCAATATTATCACACTCTCAACACGGCTGTAGATGTCAGAGGTTCACTTGTTGCCCTTTCTGGTATTGGAATGGTGATTAACCTAGTCGTGCATGGATTAGTAGATAATAGCGTATTTGTGATGGATTTAAGCTACATCTTTATGCTGTTATTGTGGCTTAGTGTATTTACACAGAACACCAGTGCTATTGACGAACCCCGATCAAAAGTGTTGTAATTGAGCAAATTACGCAGGAGTGTTTTGCTATGAAAGCGAAGGTGAATAAGGTAACCATTGAAGTGAAGCAATTAAGCATCTTCGCACTCAATGTTGATGCAGTGGCTATTGGAACATCGACTAATTTAGTATTATCGCCAGAACAACTTGAAATCTTCGGTCCAGAAGTACAAGCAGAATGCACTCAAATTGCATGGTGCGATGTGGGAAGTGCGATAATCACAAATGGTGGTCAGTTTAAAGGCGCAAATAAAGTTATCCATGCTGTTGGTCCAAAATGGGGTGACAATAGCGCACGTGGCAAACTGGGTAATGCAACGTGGCATTGTCTAGAATTAGCAGAAGAAAATAATCAAAAAACCATCGCGTTACCGGCATTATCAGTTGGAGAATTGGGCTATCCTGTTGAGAATTGCGCCAGAATTATGCTAGAAAAGACCATCGATTTCACATTTGAGAAACTCAAATCCTTAAGGCATGTCATTTTTTACTTACGTAACGAAAACATTATGTCAGCCTTTATCGAAGAATTTGAGCGACAGCTAAATAACCTGAGAGAAAGTGGAGATGGCAAGGTACACGTATAAAATTCAGAAACATTTGGTATTATCGGGACATTTCAATGTTACAATGCATGTGGTTTTTCTTTTCTGAAGATTCGATAGGAGCTTCCTTTTGCGCGTATTAATTACCGGTGGAGCAGGTTTTCTGGGTTCGCATTTATGTGATCGCTTTCTAGCAGAGGGTCACGAGGTCATCGCATTAGATAATTTGATTACGGGTAATACAGATAATATTGCCCATTTAGCAGGGGAAAAAAAATTCACCTTCATTGAACATGATGTCGCTAACTACATCTACATCTCTGGAAACATAGACGCAGTTCTGCATTTTGCCTCACCCGCAAGTCCGATAGATTACCTCAAGTTTCCAATTCAAACACTCAAGGTTGGTAGTTTAGGCACACACAATGCCTTAGGGCTCGCATTGAATAAAAAAGCCAAGTTCTTCTTAGCCTCAACCTCAGAAATTTATGGTGACCCGCTTGAACATCCACAAAAGGAAACCTATGTAGGGAACGTAGACGCAATTGGACCGCGTGGGGTGTATGATGAAGCGAAGCGATTCTCAGAAGCGCTCACCATGGCATATCATCGAGCCCATAATGTTGAAACGCGAATTGTCAGGATATTCAATACATATGGACCCCGTATGCGCCTTGATGACGGGCGCGTCGTGCCAAACTTTATTGGTCAAGCTATTCGTGGCGAGCCACTTACAATCTATGGAGACGGGACACAAACACGTAGCTTCCAGTATTGTTCAGATCTCATCGACGGTATTTACAAGTTACTCAATTCCGAATACTCTGACCCGGTAAATATTGGTAATCCAGTTGAAATGTCTATTCTAGAATTTGCCCAAGTTGTAAACGACATTACCAATAACGAAGGTGGAATCGTCTATAAAAAAGACGAACGTATTAAAGGCGATCCGCAAACACGTCAGCCGGATATCACACGGGCACGCGAAGTTCTCAATTGGGAACCTAAGATTCAACTGCAAGAAGGATTAGAAAAGACGATTGGATATTTTCGCGAGGTTTTGTGACACTATTTCGTCGTAAAGCGCAAGATTTTTTTGCTATTGAAACATCATTATCAATCTTGTGGGGTATAGGCGCTATTTGCTTAGGTTTGCTGGTGGCAACACTATCATTTAATGGTGTTGTCGCCATTTTTAGTCTCATAGCATTTTGCATATTGATAGCAATCTCATCTCAGAATGCACTCGCGCTCCTCCTCATTTTTGCACCGATGCGCGCGCTTATTGAAACTGAAGTTACGTTTCGTTTACCTCTTGATATTGGTCAGTTACTAGTTTTGATATTTATCGGACGCTGGCTAGTAGATCACATTATGCATCGCAAGCCCATATTTAGCCTCAGATGGTCAGAAGTTGTAATTCCAATATTCGCCTTTCTTTTTTTGACCGGTGTTTCAATATTCAGCGCCGCCTCTATAGGTAGTTGGATAAGAGAATGGCTAAAATGGCTCATTATTATAGTTCTTGCCATAATCACATTGAACTTAGCCAATAAACGTAATTGGGAGCGTATCATTGCGCTTCTTATAACAGCAGGTTTGGCAAATGCACTTGTGGGCATTTATGTGTTTACAGGTGGCAGTGGAGCAGATCACCTACGCATCAGCGACAGGTTCTTCCGTGCATTAGGAACTTTCGGTCAGCCGAATCCCTTTGGTGGCTTCATGGGATTACTCGCCCCAATCGCACTTATGATGACATTAGGATATGGATTATTCGCATTTGATCGCTTAAAACATCAAAGATTAGTCACTCACCATATATTTCCGATATTTTTTTACGGTCTTAGCGCTTTTCTATTGTCCATCGGTGTCTTAATATCTTGGAGCCGAGGTGCTTGGCTAAGTTATGGTTTAGCTCTGTTTGTAATTATTATTGCCCTACCCCGCAAATGGTGGCAATCAATAGCTCTATGTATTATTGCCTGTATCATTGGGCTGATGATATGGTTTTGTGGAGCGTTACCACTTTCGATTGAACAACGTATACGAAGCGTAACAGAAGATATTGTTTCTGTTAGTGATGCGCGCGGTGTGGATATTACGACAGAGAATTTTGCTATTGCAGAAAGACTTGCACACTGGCAAGCCGCTACCAATATGATTTCAACTAATCTATGGATAGGTGTTGGCTTCGGGAACTACGAAATAGCCTATGATTCTCATAGACTAATCAACTGGGACGAGCCACTCGGTCACGCTCATAATTACTACTTGAATGTTTTTGCCGAGACTGGCATCATTGGGCTGGTTGGGTATGGTGTGATGTGGATAGCACTTTTCTGGTTTACATGGTGTGCAAGACAACATCCTGATATTATTGCGCGCAGTTTTGCAATTGGTTTACTGGGAACATGGACCTATTTAGCCGTTCATAGCATGACTGACAACTTATACGTTAATAATATTTTTCTACATATTGGTGTTATGATCGGTTTATTAGGAATTATCCACCGTCAAACATGGCAAACAAACAGGTATCACACGAGATGACGCAATCACAAGCAATTGAATCATCAACTGAAAAGCACTTTAGAATACCGCTTGATATTCCTATTGAAATGGTGGCAAGACGTTTTGGAAATAAGTCGAAAGAGGTTGAGCGTTTTCTCCGCTTTGCTGTCGTTGGCGTTAGTGGAGCAATTGTTGACTTTGGTGTGCTAATCATACTACAGGCAGACTCACTGCCACCCACTCGCATATTTGGCGATGTTTTGTTTCATGATGCGGCAACCGCAAATATTTTGCACCTTGATGAAGTCCTAAACATTCCGCTCCCGGCGAATGTTGCTCTAGCCACATCAATTGCGTTTGTTGCCGCCGTAGTCAGCAACTTCTTCTGGACACGCCTCTGGGTATATCCTGACTCGCGTTCTCGTTCAGTTCGGCGACAATTAGCACAGTTTACGGCAATCAGTATTAGTGGCGGTGTGGTCAGATCAATCTGGGTAACGACGATGTCTTTTCGGCTTGGACCTATCGTCTTACCAATGTTCCTTCCCATCATACACTTGTTCAATTCCACATATGACCCAAATCCTACAGCTGAAGCAAAATTTGGTTCTATCGTCGCACAGCTAATCGGTATGGCGGTCATTATGCTATGGAATTTCTTTGCAAATAGATATTGGACCTATAATGATGTGGATTAACATTGACACGAATCGCGATTGATTACACGCCTGCCCACGAACAAGGTGCAGGTATTGGTCGTTTAGTGCGTGATCTTGTTACGGCTTTAGCGGAAATCGATCAGAAGACAGACTATCGCTTGTTTGTTGCGGGTGCCACACAAACAAGCATAAACCAATCTTTCCCTCCAAATTACAGTTGGAAACCATCCCGCATTACACCTAAACTGTTTGCCCGATTATGGCATCGTTTACAGATTCCGCTAAATGTAGAAAATTTTGTTGGTCGTGATATAGATTTATATCATGCGACTGATTTTGTTTTGCCACCTACCCGCGCGAAGACTCGAACCATTCTCACCGTGCATGATTTATCATTTGTCAAAGTGCCGGAAGCCGCGAGTGCTCGCCTCAAAGAATATTTGGATCACGTTGTTCCTAGATCAATTGCAAACGCCGACCATGTCATTGCAGATTCCGTGGCAACAAAAGTTGATATTATTGAACTTTATGACGTTAAACCAGCAAAAATATCAGTTTTACTGAGTGGTGTGAATTCACGTTTTAAGCCGATAAAACTCACAAATGATAATGCTATACGAACAAAGTATAAAATCCCAAATAGACCCTTTATTTTTACTATTGGGACAGTACAACCGCGAAAGAATTACGGAAGATTAGCAGAAGCTTTATCACAACTCCATCAAAAAAAAGTGGATATTGATCTTGTCATAGCAGGTGGACGCGGATGGCTGGAAGATGAAATACATCAAAACATCGAGGATTTAGATCTTAAAGATCGTGTACATTTTATTGGTTTTGCGGATGATAACGATTTGCCAGCACTGTATAGTATGGCAAATTGTGTTGCATTTCCCTCGCTTTATGAAGGCTTTGGCTTCCCTGTACTGGAAAGCATGGCATGTGGCACGCCAGTTCTGACATCAAATGTGTCCTCATTACCAGAAGTTGCGGGAGATGCAACAATTATGGTTGATCCCTATGATGTTGATGCTATAGCAAATGGACTGCTCAATCTCATTCAAAACGACACGCTCAGACAAACGTTGACACAGCGTGGGT
>DAOTXB010000769.1:0-16959 GCA_034435575.1 Anaerolineae bacterium | reverse complement strand
TCAACTTATCAAGATTTATCAGGATGTACTTGCAGGCACAGTGTAAAATAGTCTCGTGTATAATGCGTATGCGAAAACCTTTTTCAGAGAGATGAGCGAATACTATGGCAAAACGGATTAGCGAATCTGCAGTTACGCTAAGTGCGCTAATGGGTCCACAGGACACTAATGGCTTGGGAAACGTCCATGGTGGTGTCATTATGAAACTCGTGGATGAAGCCGCAGGGCTTGCAACAATGCGCCACGCAGGTCATCCTACTGTTACGGTAGCCATTGACTCAATGACCTTTATAGAGCCAATACGCGTCGGAATGTTTGTTCAATTCAAGGCTGAACTTACTTATGTTGGACGCACTTCAATGGAAGCGCGTGTTGAAGTTATCGCAGAGCATCCTATTCTGGGTACATCAAACATTACAAATATCGCCTATCTTGTCTTTGTCGCGCTAGATGAAGATGGGAAGCCAACACCTGTACCGCCAATAGCTTATGAGACTCAACAACAAAAACAACGCGCCGAACAAGCGCAATCACGACAAGAACATCGAAAAAAGCAACGTGCAATTGAACGTTCTCAAACATCATGAGTGACGAATACGAAAACACAAGACAGTCGACATTGCTACAAATTTTAGAGGAAGCCGGCGCGAAGTCCGTTTTGCAGGTCGATTCAACAGACCTTGGACTTGCAGAGCATCGCCCCTACCCTTTTATGGCAATCGTGGGACAGGTAGAAATGCGTACCGCATTGATCTTGGCAGTTATTAATCCGGCTATTGGTGGTGTTTTACTGATCGGTCCACGTGGCATTGCCAAAACAACTGCGGTACGTGGCTTAACATCAGTTCTACCAGATGTTGAAGTTAGCGATTGTGAAGAAGGTGTCTTGCCAAAACAGCTCAAGAACAATGAAGACGCAAAGTTTCTTTACCCTGACTGCTATGAACGACTTCAAAACGGTGAAACGATCTCACATTTTGAAGCAGTAAAGCTCGTAGAATTACCCCTCAACGCCCGTTTGGATGACGTTGTAGGTGGTATAAATGAACGTGTTGCGGTACAAAAACAGAAAATTCGCCTTGAGCGAGGGATTCTTGCACGAGCAGATAATAATTTGCTTTATGTCGACGAAGTTAACCTGCTTGATGATCAAATCGTCGACGCAATTCTTGATGCCGCGGCACAGGGAAATTATACTGTTCGACGAGGTGCAATGGCGGGTACATACCGTTCACGATTTGTACTGATTGGCTCAATGAATCCCGAAGAGGGGCGCTTACGCCCGCAAATTCTTGATCGTTTTGGGCTTCGCGTCAATGTTCGTGGTGCAACCGAAAAAGAACAACGATTACAGATTTATAATCGCGTTCGTGCATATCGCGCTAATCCTGCACAATTTATCAAACAATGGGAGCTTGAAACAACCAGTGTTCTTGAGGAAATCATACTTGCACGCGACATCTTGGACAAAACCACTCTGGAAGATCAAGCGGTGGACGTGGGATTAGAACTCGTCCATAAGCTAAACATCGACTCACATCGTGCAGAATATACGATGTTTGAAGCCGCACGCGCACATGCCGCCGCAGATGGGCGGATAAAAGCAACTCTCGAAGACATTCGAGCCGTAGCACCTATGGCTTTAAGACAACGACGCAGTGAATTTATGAATAATTTCTTCGATAGGCAAAAAGAGGAAGACAGAGAAATTGTTGAAAACATCAACAAACTCAGTAACAAATAATAGCCATACTGAATTTATCATAGTTAGCTTAAGTGCAATTAGTCTTCTGATTGCCTACAATCTCCCTTGGCTCACAAGCCCAAGCACAGGTCTCACATTTGGCGCATTTGATCTCGCCGAGTGGATAAGTTTACATCCAAACATCGTAAACATGTCACCTGCCCTATTGCCCACATTACTATTACGTTTAATTCCTGTCTACCTCGTGATATTGATAACCATTCAAATATCTAGCAAAGATCTCTTCAGCAAAAGATGGTGGATTGTCGCGCTATTTACAATCGCACTCGCAATTGCACTTTTCCCACCCTTAGAAATTCTAACAGGAGATAGCGGAAACATAAATTATCGACAGATGATGGTAGTTTCTGTATCGACCCTTGTTGCAGGCATTGTCGGACTGAGTGGTAAAGTTTACGCATGGCGTGGCTGGATTTCCATAATGCTGTCAATTTTAGGCATAGTGAGTAGCGTACTCGGGTTTACATCGAGCCTAGAATTATATGCACAGTTCTATTTGCCACGTAATCTTGGCATTGGTCTGATCCTCAGCATTATGGGGTTTTTTATGATGCTCGTTGTCTCAATCTGGAATCAAAAACGCGGAGTGACAGATAACTAGTTCACATCCGCGTTAATTACTGACACATCATAAACATGATGTTAAGTTGTCATGTGGATAGCTCAAATTACATGCGTGATTGGATATAAGATACAGCCTGTCCGACAGTTTCAATCTTCTGTGCATCATCGTCGGTGATCTCACCGCCAAACTCTTCTTCAAATGCCATAATTAATTCAACAAGATCGAGTGAATCCGCTTCAAGATCATCACGAAAATGAGAATCGTTGGTTACAGAATCTTTGTCAACGCCAAGCAAATCAACAACAATATCCTGTACGCGTTCTTCGATTGATGCCATAGTGACCTCCCATTGAGGATAAATTTACATATATTTAAACAAGCGCCACATTATATAACGATTATTATACCGACTGCTAGCCCTATTGACAGGGATTATGTTCAAAGTTAGCATAGCACTTTGTTTATATTGGCAAAAGTAATCACGATGACCGAAACAACTGATTCACCAACAACTGAGAGTCGCAAAGCAGATCATATCAAAATTAATCTAGAGGAGAATGTCGATTTTCCTCGCCTCACTACTGGTCTAGAAAATTATCGCTTTATGCATCAGGCGCTACCAGAAATTGACCTTAACGATATAGATACAACCGTTGAATTATTCGGGAAAACCCTCGATTCACCTATACTTATATCATCAATGACAGGTGGCACGGAAATCGCAAAACGCTTAAATCGTACGTTAGCTGAAATTGCACAGACCCACAACATTGCTATGGGTTTAGGTTCTCAGCGTGCGGCAATAGAAGATGAAGACTTAATCGCAAGTTATTCTGTGCGTGACATTGCCCCGGATATTATGCTATTTGCCAACGTTGGTGCCGTTCAACTGAATTACGGTTACGGCATCGAACAGTGCAAACGTGCAGTCGATATGATAGATGCCAATGCACTAATTTTGCACTTCAACGTTCTTCAAGAGGTTGTTCAGCCCGAAGGTGATGTAAATTTTGCTAACCTATTGAGCAAAGTAGAATCCATCTGCAAAGCAATTGAAGTACCAGTGATCGCAAAAGAGGTTGGGTGGGGATTTTCCGAACAGAATGCACATGATCTAGCGCAAGCAGGCGTAAGGGCTATTGATGTTGCTGGATCAGGAGGCACGTCTTGGAGTGAAGTCGAATATCACCGTGCACCAACTGAATTTCATGCCCGAGTCGCCGCAAGTTTCGCAGATTGGGGTATACCCACCAGCGATGCGATTTTATATGCAAAGACAGCCGCTCCTGAGCTTCCCATATTTGCATCGGGTGGTCTAAAAAATGGCATCGATATTGCAAAATGCCTTGCTTTGGGGGCAACTTTGGGTGGATTAGCGGGACCGTTCTTGAAAGCCGCTGACAAATCAGTAGAAGCCTGCGACCAATTTGTACGTGAACTACTTACACAACTCAAAATTGCAATGATGTGTAGCGGCAATCGCACAATTAGTGATCTTCAGACCACTAAACTCATGAGAACCGATTAAACGAAATCTCTCAATCCATTCCCACTAAGGTTGCTTGCTCAATGTTGAAGGCTATACTTATAAGCGTGATAATCTAAAATGATGGATCAAACTGACTATGCTTAACAGCGCCGGACTCAAAGCAGAAGGAGCCAATAAATTTAATCAAGCATACTCGCGTGCCTTCTGGGGTGAAATTGTTAACCTGTTTCTGGGGAAATCCAGCGAGTTGTGGAGCTTTGATGAAGTAAAGGGACGTTTGCGGTTAAGTCAAGAGGTCTATAAAGGTCTTGAAGATGTGCCACTAGATCGTATTGTCGGCAGTGTTGGTCGTTACCATGACTTTACGAACAAATTTTTGCCTAAAAAGAAAAATATTCAGAGTAGATGGGCGAATATCTACGAACAATATAATGGTATGAAGGGGCTTCCCCCTATTGAGCTGTATAAAGTGGATGATGTATACTTCGTGCGCGATGGCAATCATCGTGTTTCTGTCGCCCGTCAAATGGGGAATAAAACGATCGAAGCCTACGTCGTTGAACTCCAGACACCGATTGATCTTGAACCTAATATGACTGAAAAGCAGTGGAGATCTGCAGAAGCATATGCTCATTTTCTTGATGAGACACATTTGGACATCACGCGTCCTGCTCAAGAGCGTATCATTTTAACCGAACCAAGCCGTTATGAAGACCTGTTAGAACACATTCGCCTTTATCAAAGTGTTCTGGAGCATAATCAAGGAACATCGCTAACACTTCGAGAAGCCTGCGTAAAATGGTACGATAATGTTTATCATCCGGCTTTACAGCTTATTCGCCGATACAACGTATTAAAGTTCACACCAGACCGCACTGAGGGTGATCTTTATTTATGGATCGTAGAGAATCTGCGCCACATTGCACAGGAAAATAACATCAAAATGGAGAATATGGCATTGAGCGATATGCTCAAAAAGTTTTTGCTTGCCCAAAATATTCCAGTGCCAGATGAATTAGACAACGAAAGTGATGTCTCCCCTATCAAATAACCGTTACAGATCAAACAAGTTCACGAAACAAACTATTACTCAACAACCGCCCACGCGATGTCAAATATATGTGTGTGTCCGTGATAGAGACAACATCATATTTTTGATATTTCTCTAAGACATCTGGATAAATCTCTAAGACATCGCAACCAAAACGCTGACGAAAAAGCTCACGTGAAACGCCTTCATTCACCAAACGTAATCCGGTCATCAACGTCTCAGCGATTTCTGCTGAGTGATTGACACGGATATGATTCTCTGTAACCGGTGTTTCTGGAAATGTGAAACTTACTTTATTAGCTTGTAATGCCTCTATATAGCGCCGAGGTGACCGTAAGACAGAATACCGCAACCCACCTGCATAACCATGGGCGCCTGGTCCTAAACCGACGTAGGGCAAATTACGCCAATATTGCAGATTGTGTGTGCAGGCAAAACCGAATTTTGCCCAATTGCTGATCTCATATTGTTGATAACCCGCATTTTCAAATACATTCGTTGCCAGCTCATACATATCAGCTGATAAGTCATCATCTGGTGTAGGAACAGCACCTTGCTTAACCCAATGTTGCATTGGGGTACCATCTTCAAGCCCTAACGCATAAGCCGATATATGGGTCGGTTCTAATTCTGTCACTACATTTAGGCTCTTTTGCCAGAGATCAAGTGTCTGGTATGGTACGCCATAGATTAAATCAAGACTGATATTTTTGAACCCGACTGTCTTTGCGGTTTGCATCGCTTGCACAACTTCTGTCATATCGTGACGACGATCAAATAGCTGGAGTTCACCGGAATTTGCAGACTGCATACCGATACTCAGTCGATTGACACCACAACCGTGTAGCTCAGCTAAGTATTTTGTATTTAAGTCATTAGGATTCGTCTCAAATGTAATTTCACAATCATTATTGATATGAAAACTATGGTACAGTGCATTTAGGATGGAATTCACTTGTTGAGGGGAAAGCAGACTTGGCGTTCCACCGCCGAAGTAAACCGACGATACATCATGATGCGGTGAAACATCACCAACAATCGTAATTTCCTTGATAAGTGCATCAACAAACGCAGGAATAAGTTGTTCCATGTTTGTATATGTGTTGAACGCGCAATATGTACATTTTGTTGTACAAAAGGGAATGTGGAGATAAATAGCAAGCGATGGGTGCAAAATAGTCATTCTTTGTCACATACAAACCATATGCCTAATTGCGGTATTGTCGCAGGTTCAATATAATATTTCAAGGAATCATAATTCATTTTCCCAATTCACTCTGTAAATTATAGTGATAAACGAGCAAAGTCATGCCTGAAACAACTCAATTTGGTGGAGTAGAAGATAATTTTACAGAATCATCGTTAAAGCCAAACTCCGTGCTGATTAGTCGGTATCGGATTGTTGGCGAAATTGGTGGTGGTGGTCAAGGTGCAGTTTATCAGGCACGTGACCTAAATTTTCCAGAGGCAAAACGCTTAGTTGCGGTCAAAGAGATGCACTATCCGAGTGCAGACCCTAGCCAGCAATCCGCCTCATATAAGACATTTCAGCGAGAGGCGAACATTCTCGCAACTCTCGCCCACCCTGCAATTCCGAAGATTTTCGACTTTTTTGAACAGAATAGTCGTGCCTATCTTGTGATGGAATACATTAACGGGAATGATCTTGAGGCATTACTACAAAAAACGAAAGAATTACCCATAGATAAGATCATGGATTGGTCTATTGAACTCTGTGATGTGCTCGACTATTTGCATAATCAAGAACCTGAACCCATTATTTTCCGTGATATGAAACCAGCCAACGTTATGGTCGATAGCCGTGGCAATGTACGCTTAATCGATTTTGGTATCGCGAAAAAATTCGTGACAGGTCTAAAACACACAACAATTGGGACCGAAGGCTACTCAGCGCCAGAACAGTATCGTGGTGATGTTAGCCCGCTAAGTGATATTTATAGCCTTGGTGCCACGCTTCATCATGTCATCACACGCAATGACCCGCGCCTAGAGCCACCTTTCAGCTTTAATGAACGCCCAATTAAAGAAGTTAATCCAAGTGTGCCTGATGCGTTTGTTAACATCATCAACCATGCGCTGGAGATGGAGCCTGGTAAGCGCTTTAAAGACTGCATGGAAATGAAAGAAAGCATCCTCAAAGTGCGCTATGGAGGCGGCGGTATTTCAATAAATGGTGCCGCAACGGATGATGGCGAACCAAAAGGAACCGAGCTTTTTGGAGATATGGGCAATTTCGGTATTGAAGAGCGCTGGAACTTCAAAACAGAGGATGAAATTCGTACCACACCTACGGCTTATCGTAATCTCGCTTTCGTCGGCTCATACGATACGAATGTCTGGGCAGTAAATATTGAAAGTGGCGAATTCGTCTGGAAGTTCCCCACACAAGGTGGTATTGCTTCTGCTCCGGTTATTGATGCAACAAGCAAATTGGTGTTATTCGGCTCAGAAGATCATACATTCAACGCCGTAGATTATGCCTCAGGGCGGATCAACTGGTCATACACAACAAAAGGACGCATTCGTGGAACAGCACGCGTCGCGCATGATCACGTATTCTTTGGCAGTGATGATGGACGGATTTATGCTCTTGTCGCCGCTAACGGACGTTACCTGTGGGAACACGATTTAGGCGAGCCTGTCCGCAGTCGCCCGTTTGTAACCAATGAATTGGTGATTGTTGGCGCAGACTCAGGCGAAGTTGTCGCTTTAGAACTCTCTGGCAAGAAAAAATGGTCATACCGTGCCAAACGCCAGGTTATGTCATCACCGACTGTCGATGATATGGGAATTTGCTATTTTGGATCATTTGATGGCTATATGTATGCTGTAGAAGCAACAAGTGGTTATAATATATGGCGCTTTAGAACCAATGGTCCGATCATTTCATCACCAATTGTTCATGATGACATGGTATACTTCGGTTCCACGGACGGTAATTTCTATGCACTCAATGCCGAAAGCTCAAAAGAGAAATGGAAATTCTCCGCCGAATCACCCATTGTTTCTTCTCCGATCATCAGGGATGGCAATATTTATCTTGGAAGCAACCAAGGTGAATTTTATTGCCTAGATGCGAAGACTGGCAAAAAGAAATGGGATTATGAAACCGCTGGCGCGATCACTGCCGCGGCGCACATCACTGAAAATGTTATTCTGGTTGGGTCTACCGACAACACCTTATACGCCCTGCCGTTGGTTGACGCATAACGACTACGAACTGAGGCGTGTTGGAGAAAATTATGGGACTATTTCGACGTATATTCGGCAAAACGGATGATGAACCTAAGGTTCAGGAAACTAAAATTCAGGACGAAGCGGTTCAACAGCCGCCATCCGAAGAAGCGACAGACGAACATGAGGTTACTCAGCACAACGATGATTCTGAAACTGTTGTTAACCAAGATAAATTAGATACGATAGAAGTCAACACGACTGAAGTATCTGAGTTAGATGATGACAGCGACGCTGACGAACAAGAAGAAACGCCAGTTGAAGCTGGAGAGTTCGTTGATGCCACGACAAAACCGGTAGCAACCATTGCTACCGGTCCCCTCCCACAAGGGCGAGGCATCATTGATGGCGCAACACGCCCGCTAGCACCAGATCAAATGTATCCATCACAGGAAGATATTCTAAATAGTGATAAACTCACATTTGGGCTTTCGAGCCATGTTGGACGCGTTAGAAGTAACAATCAGGATGCGGCTCAGTCGCTATTTGTAACGAGTGAAAGCTCTGAAGATCATCCTGACTTCGGTGTGTTTGTTGTAGCCGATGGTATGGGCGGACATCACGACGGCGAAAAGGCATCTGCCATAACTGCTCGTACTGTTACGTCATACATCATGAAGAAAATCTATCTACCCATGTTCTCCGGTGATGAAGATGCCGAACGTATTCCCATTAGCGAAGCACTCGTAGATTCTATCAAGAATGCTAATCAAAAAGTTATCGAAAATGTTCCAGAAGGTGGTACTACCGCAACTGTCGTCGCCATTATTGGTGACCTTGCCCATTTCGCGCATGTCGGGGACAGTCGGGCATATCTCATAACCAAAAAAGAAATGGAACAGGTCACACGAGATCATTCACTTGTGCAACGCTTGATTGAATTGGGTCAACTCACACCCGAAGAAGCAGAAGAACATCCGCAAAAAAATGTTCTATATCGTGCGTTAGGGCAAAATGAAACTCTAGAAGTAGATTCAAAAGCTCTGCGCCTCCCTGCTGGTTCACGACTACTGCTTTGTAGTGATGGATTATGGGGTATGGTTCCACAGAGTGATATCTATGAAGTTGTGATGAATACCAATGACCCACAGCAAGCATGCGAAAAATTAGTCGCATTGGCTAATGCTAAAGGGGGAACAGATAACATCACTGCAATAATCATTCAGGTTTCGAGCAGTTAAAAGCAAAGTAGCTAAGTTATGGCAATAAAGTTTGACCCTTATGCAATTCTAGGTATTGCACCAGAAGCCACAGTAGACGAAATAAAACAAGCGTACCGTCGTATTGCACGTCGCTTACATCCTGATGTCAATCCACGATACGAAGGTGCAAAAGAACAATTTCAAGATGTGACTGCCGCGTATGAACTATTGCTTGATCCAGTTCATCGAAAGAACTATGATCAACAGGCACCAAATGCACTAAAGCCTGATGATTATTATTTCAATCTGCAAGTCACGCCAAGTAAACGCACCATAATACCGCTAAAAGAGCCACAGGTAATTTATCTGCTTGCTGAGATTTTCCCAGATCCGCGTGCTCAAGAAAACATGAGCAAACGAGAAACACGGCTCAACCTCACCCTTGTGCTTGATCATAGTAACTCTATGAAGGGTGTGCGTATGGAAAAGGTTAAGGTTGCGGCGCATCAAATTATCGACAACCTCTCCTCTGATGATATTCTCTCCGTAGTTAGCTTTAATGATCGCGCAACTACCGTAATCGGTGCAACATCCGTTGACGATAAACCTGCGCTCAAAGCCAAGGTCAGCATGATTGCGCCTTCCGGGGGTACTGAGATTTATCAGGGTCTTTCCGAAGGTGTAAAGCAAAATGGGAAATTCCTCGGTCCTAAGCTCGTCAATCATGTGATTTTGCTAACCGATGGACACACCTACGGGGATCAAGATAACTGCTTACAGCTTGCAACACAGGCAAATAAAGACGGTATTAATATTAGTGCAATGGGTTTGGGCAATGATTGGAACGATAAATTCTTAGACGATCTTGTTTCAAAAACCGGTGGAAGCTCCGTTTATATCGACTCAGCGAGCGCGGTTGTATCATATCTCAATGATCATGTACGTAGTTTGACCAATGCCTTTGCTGAACGTCTTATGCTTTCCATCGCACCCGACCCAGATGTTCAAATGGAATTAGCCTTTAAACTATCGCCACACCCACAACCATTAGATCATACGACAGGGATTATTCCACTTGGAAGTATGCAAGCACATCGTCCGGTTTCTGTCTTATTCCAATTGCAGTTACCCGGTGAAATGAAAGATGGTTTCAGGTCTGTTGCAAGAATCGCCTCATCTGGTGATATTCTTGAAAACAGTAAACAGTTTATGCAAATCGTAAGTGATATTTCGCTTGAGGTTACAGAAGAACATACCAATGATGAACCACCTCCTGGAATATTGGATGCGTTAAGCAAACTAACACTCTATCGACTGCAAGACCGCGCGCAGGAAGCATTAGAACGTGGTGACGTTGCAGAAGCAACCAGACGCTTAGAAAACCTTGCAACTCGACTATTGGAACGTGGTGAAGAAGCGCTAGCCAACCAAGCCTTACTGGAAGCACGACGCGTTGCACACACCAATGGGTTATCAGACAAAGGGCGCATGACATTGAAGTATCAGACCCGCCATTTATTGCTTAACGAATCATCCGGGGATCAATCATGATCATTTGTCCTTATTGTGGAAATGAAAACCGCGAAGGTATACTATTTTGCGATAATTGCGGTCAAGGACTGACTGATGCATCCTCCGGTACGACATTACCAACGCGCCAGCTCGAACAAATGCCAAACGAGCTTTCTGCACGAGCAACCTGGGGAACAGCAAGTATCGGACAGAAGTCATCTATCGTCATTCATTTTCGTGAAACTGATGACCCGGTTACGGTACAGTTAAAAGATAAAACTGTGATCGGACGCTCAGATAGCACGAGTGTACGCAAACCAGATGTCGATTTGACCCCACATGGCGCTCTCGAAAAAGGTGTATCACGGATGCATGCTTCAATTGAACGTAATGAAGACACGCTCACTCTAGTCGATTTGGGCAGTTCTAATGGTACGCATCTTAACGGGCAACGCCTTGCACCGGATCAGCCACGGGTGTTAAGGGATGGTGATGAAATTCGATTCGGGAAACTCGTGGCACATATTTACTTCAAATAATCTAATATGGCAATGGAGATATCTAAATGGTCACCCTGCTATTACATCTAGCGAATTCAGAACCCATAAAAGTAGATTGTGATGAAATTCCTCAACCTACTGATAGCGTGATTATAGGTAAGAATCCACGTGAACGCAGCGACAAAGAATTATCAATATTTGATGAAGGCGTTACGACTGTTATCTTCCCCTGGTGGCGTATCAACTATGTCCAAGTATTACCGGGCGACGAAGAAGAGATCGAATTCGAAATGCCTTTCCGTGCTGATAACTAATCTATAGAGATATTGGAAAGAAATGACAGGAAAAGTACCCGGTACAAAACAACGAGAAACTAAACGCATCCTTGTTGTTGACGACGAACCACGAATGATTGGATTCATTCGGATGAACCTTGAGCTAGAAGGACATCAAGTTATTGAGGCACATAGCGGACTTGAGGCACTAGAAGCAATTCGTACAAAATTGCCTGATGTTGTGTTACTTGATGTTATGATGCCTGACCTTGATGGTTTTGAGACATTACGTATGTTGCGAGAATTCTCCAACATACCAGTAATTATGTTAACTGCAAAAGGTGAGGAAAATGACAAAGTGTATGGCTTGGAGCTTGGCGCTGACGATTATGTGACAAAACCATTTGGTCCACGTGAGCTGTCCAGCCGGATAAAAGCGGTGCTACGTCGCCATGAAATGCCATCGAGTTCACCAGATCAAGCAGTTTTGAGAATCGATGATCGCCTTCAAGTAGATTTTAACCGACGCGAGGTCATAATAGATGGCGAACACATAAAACTCCGCCCGACAGAGTATCGCCTACTCTATCACCTCATTGAAAACGCGGGTTGGACGGTTCCACACGATCAACTTCTCGCAAAAGTATGGGGGTATGAATACCGTGATGAGGCACATTATGTCCGTCTGTATGTAAATTATCTCCGCGAAAAGATTGAAGAAGATCCATCCAGTCCTAAATACATACTCACAGAACGTGGTGTCGGGTATCGTTTTATCGACTTTAAGCGACAACACGCATAATTTTCATGGAATAGGTACAACAATTGCTTCACTTGTCCCTATTCCATAACTTGTCCATCAATTCTTGCGACATCCCCTATTTCAGCGTACAATGAGGCTATAAATACTTGTGAATCTGCTTATATCCCCCCTAAGGAGGGTTCGTGTCTAATTATAAGATCGTTGTTACCGGACCGTTTAATTCCGGTAAGACCGAATTTATAAAAACTATTTCAGATATTGAAGTGGTGTCTACGGAACGCAAGATCACCACAGAAGATCGTGGGATTAAGGCAGAAACAACCGTCGCCATGGATTATGGAAGGGTAAAAATTGGTGATGATACCCTATACTTATATGGCACACCCGGTCAAACACGTTTTGACTTTATGTGGGAGATTTTATCAAGCGAAATGAATGCTTTCATTGTGCTTGTTGATAGTACGGATAAACCTTCATTCCCCGAAGCCTCTGAACTGATTGAGCAATTCGAGAGTTTTGTCAATGTTCCTCATATCGTCGTTGCCAACAAATTAGACTTGGATGACGCCTCTAGCCTCGGCGAAGTTAGGCGTGGAACAAAAGCAGGAAGTGACATCACAGTGATGCCATGTGTAGCATTGCAGAAGACTAGTGTACGACAGGTGATATTACAAATCATCGAAATTTTGAAACGCGAAAACGCAACTAGCTAAATACCCCGTATACAACAAATTTATACTAACATAAAAGCCGGGATTTTCCCCGGTTTTTTGAAACCAACAAAACAGTGCATACGTAGATACAATAAGAGCTATTTAAGGCAATAAGGAGTAACGTGCAATGTCTGAGGAAAAATTTGATCCGGTACAGGAATTCATAACTTTACGCGATAACCTTACTAAAACTGTCGAAAAACAATTGCGTACAATTAGCGGTACACCTGTTTCAAATCAACCACCCATAGATCTATATGAAACAGATGAAGCAGTCTTCGCAAGGATAGAATTCCCACTTGGCGTAAAGCCAGATGACCTAGAGATCCAGTTTGAGAAGCATTCTCTTACGATAACAGGCACCACAGAGGATACTCTGGTTGAAGATGGTGAAAACCTAACATTTTTACAACGCGAAATTGCTTTTGGACCATTCTCCCGCACAATTTCGATTCCACGTACCGTCATCGCAGAAAACGCTTCCGCGAAATTCAAAGACGGTGTATTGACGATTATGCTGCCCAAACCCGAAGTAGACGATCCTAACATTATCAATATCGTCCACACCGATTAAAACCACTGATCCCAAGATAAAATATACAAAAACCACCGTGTATGGTGGTTTTTGCTTAGATCATTCAATGCAAAATACAGGGCTATATTGTTTATGCAGATGCTGATGTAATGTATGTCTCTTTAAGATCTACATATGCGCTTTCAAACGTATTTAGCAGTTCCTGTTTTTCCTCATCAGGCAGAAAACTACATTTGACTGCATTAAGAGCAATTTCTTCTAATTCTTCCAATGACATACCACATTCATTTACCAACCGTAGGTAAGCATCATTGAGTGTTTCACCAAAATATGATGGCATGAGCGAGCTAATTGTCACTACAATATTTTCATCATACAGTTTACGCACCGGATGTGTTTCATAGGAGTCAGTCCACTTAAGTTGCACTGCCTGCGCTAAACACAAATCCACAGAGATGTTATTGTCACTCACCATCTTGATCAATTCAGGCGAGGTTTCTAAATTCGGAACACCCGCTAGTCGCTCAGGTTCAAGCTCTTCTATCGTGGTTTGCACTCCATCAGCGTCCAATTTGTCGCCTATTGTAGCTACCGTTGGGCAATCCTTCTTGTGTGCAGTTGTAAATGCACGTACAAACTGACCAATAGGTTGAGCAGTTTCATCACCAGTAAGAATAATTCCAGCAACTCCACTTTTTCGCCCTGTAACATTGGTTGCCCAACGAACGATCTCATCTGCCCGACGAGGCTCTTCACGGGAAATATTTAGCAACCATTTGATCTGAATACCCCATCCGCGTTGTGCACGGTCACGCCCATCGTTTAGCGCCTCCATAAAGTCATCAAAACTCATACTACTCTGTTGATGTAGCGCAGGATTAACGGCAACTTCCACATATTTAATATTTTGCTTTGAAAGCATTACACCAAGATCGTATACGATACGACTTATATCTTCAGGAATTTGTAACCAACTAGCCGCCTGCTTGACCGTTTCATCCATGCGCTTGGCATCCGGCGAGTTAATCAGCTCAACCCAGTTATCAAACTTTTTAACGTTCGATTGCACTTCATTTTGCTCCGCGATAAGCAAGAGTGTCTGTGCGCGGAAGATCCCTTCAAGATGGATTCTTAGCTCAGCCTTTGGCATTGCAAGAATATATTCTTCGATTGACATTTTTCTTAACCTTTAGAATCTTGTAATTGATTTTTCGTAATCGATGATCCAATCTCAATATATGGATCAATTGATGTATCCTCACCAGATTTACCATTATAAGCTATAGAAGAGCGAAGGAACTCATAAAATAATGGATGTGGTAAATTTGGGCGGCTAGCAAATTCAGGGTGAAATTGGCACCCAACCATAAATGGATGATCTTTTAATTCTACAATTTCAACAAGACGACCATCAGGGCTAACCCCACTGAAGTGAATGCCCCCGACTTCAAATCTCTCACGATAGTCATTGTTGAATTCAAAGCGATGGCGATGCCGTTCCCTTACCTGATCAGCGTTACTGTAAGCACGGCTTGCCACAGTATTATCCTTCAAATCACATGGATAAAGACCAAGACGCATTGTCCCACCCATATCTGTAATATTATGCTGATCTGGCATCAACGCAATAATATCATGTTCGCTGGTGACATCAAATTCCGCGCTATTCGCATCTTCGTAACCAAGTACATGCCGAGCAAATTCAATGCATAATGTTTGCATTCCCAAGCACAAGCCGAGATAGGGAACATTATTCTCCCGCGCATATCGGGCAGCGAGAATCTTCCCTTCTACCCCACGATAACCAAACCCACCGGGAACAATGATACCATCTACGGAACGCAACTTATCCCAATCTTTATCCTTCTCAAGCGCACCGGAATGTATCCATTCAATTTCTAGGTCTTTCCCAAGCGCACTCGCCGCATGGAAAGTCGCTTCTTTTACACTCATATAAGCATCGTGCAGTTCAACATACTTACCAACGACACCAATACGAATTTTGCCCTCTACCGAACGCATTTGCTTCACCATAGCATCCCAATCACTGAGATCAGGTGGTGTAACATTTAGCCTGAGTTTATCAACAAGATATTCACCCAAGCCCATACTTTCTAGTACAAGTGGCACATCATAAAGCAAGTCGGTTGTTTCTAATGGAATTACCGCTTTTTGATCTACATCACAGAAAAGTGCGATTTTCTCAATAACGTCTTTACTAACCGGATAATCCGTTCGGGCAATAATAACATTAGGCTGAATGCCAGTACTTCGTAATTCACGCACGCTATGTTGCGTAGGTTTAGTTTTCAATTCGCCTGTTGCGCCGATATATGGCAAGAATGTTACATGAACATAGAGCGTATCGCGACGTGGCAAACTCATACGCATCTGACGGATTGCCTCCAGAAACGGCTGACCTTCAATATCACCAACAGTTCCACCTACCTCAACAATCACAACATCCGCATTACTGTTATTACCAACCATCGCGATACGGCGTTTAATCTCGTTTGTGATATGGGGAATAACCTGAATGGTTCCACCAAGAAAATCACCCTTCCGTTCTTTTTCAATCACATGCCCATACACCTGCCCCGCCGTTACATTACACGTACGATCCAGATTTTCATCAGCAAAACGTTCATAATGTCCTAGATCAAGATCTGTTTCTGCACCATCAACAGTTACAAACACTTCGCCATGCTGATATGGACTCATTGTTCCAGGATCAACGTTGAGATAGGGATCGAGTTTTTGAATAGTAACCTTTAACCCGCGAGCTTTTAAGATCCTACCGATTGCACCAGCAGTAACACCTTTTCCAACCGAACTGACAACACCACCTGTACAAAAAATGTATTTCGTATCTGCCATGTCACCGTACCTTCTACCTAACAACAAAAATCGCGGCGGGAAGATTAATCATCCCGCCGACAAAGAATACTCACTAAATTAAGTGACCAACAATGTAGCCACGCCAAATTATTAAGAAATATTACACAAGTTGCTCGAGGTCATCAGCTGTACGACGCATATCCAAAAAGATTAAACCGAGCTTTGCACCTTCGCGTACTAAGGTTGTCAATACGGCTTCATCACCCACTGACATCAGGATGACATAGCCTGTTTTGCCCCTAATATATACCTGATCTAACAAACCACGACCCAGCTCCCCGGAGATACGTTCACCGAGCGAAAGCATCGCCGCAGACATCGCCGAAACACGATCTTCCTCAATGCCCGCTGGCAAAGAAGATGCCATAATCAAACCGTCAACACTCACGACGGCTGACGCCTCGATTTCTGGTGTCGTCGCTTGGAGGTCACGCAGACGGTCTACCATCAATTCTGTCCGCGATTTCGCCATAGTCGTACTCCTCTCAAAAAGTGA
>DAOTXB010000768.1:0-5096 GCA_034435575.1 Anaerolineae bacterium | reverse complement strand
TTGATGATGTTAAAGCATCTGACACAGGTCGAAAACAAAATCCGGCTATTTGTTGAAAGTGCAGACCAGACCGATACGGATTAAAGTGGTATCGGCACATCGAAGGCAATCATGCCTTCATCGCGTAATGTTTGCCAGAGTTCTGGCGGGATGATTTCACTGTGCCACGCGAGTGTCTTCTCCAATTGATCGCGTGATTCCGCGCCAACGACCAGCATTGTTGTTGCCGGATGTGCCTCTGCAAACTGAAGCGCAAGCGCGGGTAAAGACACCCCAAAACGGTCACAAATTGCTTCAATTTGGGCGACTTTTTCGATAATTGCTTGCGGTGGACGCGCATAATTATAGTGCGCTTGTGCCAGAACGCGCACACCAGTCGCCAAAATGCCAGAATTATAAACCCCGGCTAGCAACATGCTAATTCCGCGTGCTTTGAACGCATCCAACTGGCTGGAAATATCATGTTCGAGCAAAGTATAGCGCCCCGCCAACATGAAGCAGTCGAACGGTAAATGGCTTGTTGCGCTAAGAATTTCCACAGTGTTTACACCTAAGCCGATAGCTTTCACCACACCCGTTTCGCGCAATTCTAGCATTTTTGGTAGCGCGAGGGTTATCATGTCGTTAAAATCTTCAAAATACAAATCAGGGTCATGAATCAACAAACTATCGACATAATCGACCTGTAAACGCGCTAAACTCGCGTCCAGGCTTTGCTGGATGCCAGCGGGTGAATAATCATAGACACGCTGTTTATCCGCCGTGATTAAGCGCCCAATTTTGGTTTCTAATATATATTGTTCGCGTGGGACTCCGCGTAGCGCCAAACCAAGGCGTTCCTCTGCCAACCCCACACCATAATGCGGTGCGGTATCGAGGAAATTTACGCCGTTTTCCAGCGCAAATTCGACAGTTTCAATCGCTTGTTTGTCGCTGATTGTGTGATACAAATCGGCAATCGGCGCAGTCCCAAGACCCAGTCGGGGCACGGTTAATCCACTTCCAATTTCAGGCATTAGTGTTCCTGTGCTGAAATAGAAATATAGCGTGGTGGATTGACATATCGCTTTAACCCAATGTCTAGGCGAATCTGGGTTAGGGCGGGCATCTCTAGCTGTACGCGCACATCACCCACCGTGATCGTCTGTTTGACCGCCGTTGTATTGAGTGGGCGTTTGTTCGCACCTGAGTCAATCATCGTGGTCGCTTCTTCATCAGTGACGGTATAAGTGATAGTGGTGATGCGATGCTCCCCTAAAGCGCCCCCCTGAATGATAAGGGTGTGGGTGCGTGATGCGCTCAGATTCACCAGATGTACAGTAACGCCATTATCATCAACTTTTTCTACTAATGCGCTGACTTCATCCGGTAAGCCGGGGCGATTTGAGTCTGCCTGAAAGTAAAATAGGTTGGTTATGAGTGATCCACCATAATAGAGCATTTGCGGTGCACCCAGCGTAAGTTGTACCAGTGTTTCTGTTGTGATCGGGTTGTGATTTTGCCAGTGATGAATATTGACCTGTGATAAGTCGGCATCATCAGTTGCAATCAGCGCCACACGCCGATTAACCTGTTCAATCGCCGCTTCTAGTGCCTGTGTTGGAAAATCAGCATTATCCCCCTGCAAGTATGCGAACCAGGCGCGGTCATTGGTACGATCTTCTTTGTTATGTTGAGAAACAACTTTCGCCCAATCTTTACTGCTTTTAGCGCGGAGTTGCTCAATCCGTTCACGGTCTTTATCGCTATGGGTAAGGTGCCAGAGTGTAATTAAGTGCTGTGCATCAGGGGGATGATAGTCAAACCATCCTGAATCACTGTAGCGCATAGGAATGAGAAAGGTTTCTTTTTCGGGGTCAAACCCGGCGCTTAGTTCTGGTAAGGACATCTGTGAGCGGTCAAAAGTTGCAGTCTTCCCCAGCGTAAATATTTTATCGAGTTGGATGCGGGGTAAGTCGAGGTAGGACTCATCGCCTGTTAAATAGTAGGCATGGATACCAGAAACCAACGCCGCCATGTTGATATTATAAAAACCATGGGGCCACGTCCACCCATATGCCGCACCATACCAGCGCCCGTCCATATATTCACCCACCGTACCGGAAAGCCCAACATTATCCGGTAATAAACCGCCGTTTGCCTCTGCCCGTGCGACCCAACCATCCACATAAGTTTTTAACCAATTGGCGTATTTCGTGTCACCGGTCAAAAAATAAGCATTAGCGATCAAACCGGAGACGAGCAAATTATTCGCTACATCGCCCCGTCCCATCCGTGTTTCCATCACATCACCCATGCGTTGCGCGAGTTCCGGCGCTTTCAGGTCATCATAAGTCGTGATGCCTTCCACATCATCATAGGGTAAGCCATAGCGTTTCATGTTGGCATTCCAGTGATACGCAGTGTCATCGCTACCGATATATCCCCAGCGCGGTCCCTTACTACCGTTATGCGGCGCGCGTAAAATATTCTTATCAGCATCATAATTAGGCGCGTCCGGGTTTTCACCGGTGAAGAATCCGGCATATTTTTCCGCGAGTGCGCGTAAATGGTCGTTTTGTGGGTCTGCCATACACAGCAGATAGAAGAATAGATATCCCTCGCTTTGATGAAATTGATCGTACCCCCTTTCATAATTGTCATGTACAGGGGAATAGCGCCCCATGTTGGCGGCTTGTTTGGTGATGGCATCATACGATTTTAACGCGAGTTCCAGTAATTCAGGTTGACCGCCGAGCATGTATAACAGTGGAAAATTGGTGAATGCTTCATAGAAATCATCCAGCCCGTCACGGGTATCGGGCCAAGTGTCTGCCCAGATTAAACTGCCGTCCTCACGTGTATAGCGTTCAACATAAGGAATAATCGCCTCATTCATTAAGGTGATAAGGTGACGTTGTAAGAGCGCCCATTGTGGCGGTTTTAGGCATAAATGTGTCGCTTTGATCGTCTGCATGAGTATGGTCTATTCTATCCGGCGATTAGTGAAAGTTGTCGATTTCGAGGTCAATGGATGCAGTCCTGCGTATGCCCTCATAAACGACAATGGCTTGAATGTTTGCGTTACCGCGTTTTTGAGAGATGACCTCACCGTTTACAGTGACGAGCGCGACGGCTGAATTATGGCTGATATATGTCACACGGGCATCATCAATCGGGATATATCGCCCGAAGCGGGTACGTCCGGCGATGTGTAATTGCATGTTTTCACCGTTCATGATGGTGGTGTGGGGCGGGTGGATTTCCACCGTTTCAAAGTAATCATCGACCAGTACGAAAAAGGTTGAGTCCACACCGTCTATGCTTGCCGTGATCTGTGCAACGCCACTGCTTTTTGCGGTGATGTTACCGTCATCATCCACCGCGACAATCTCCGGTGCGCTGGTTTGCCATGTGGCATCATGGGGTATAACCGTCGCCACAAATCCATTGTGTGTGCGCCCTTTGAGGTACAGTTGCCGTATATCCTCGCTATTCAGGCTGACATAGGCGCGATCAGGCGTGGCGTGGTCATACACAATCAGCTGTGCAAGCGCGTCGTCTGTTTGTGCGAAGGGAAACGCTTCGGTTAAGCCAATATCTCTAAAATTCACATCCTCAAACCCAAGCCCATAGGCGGGTGAGTCATAGCGCAGACGATAATCATTATTGGCTTGATCCATAAAACGCGGGAGTGCGATACGACTGTTTTGATCGTATTTGCGGTCAAGCAACTGTCGCCATTCTTCGTAGGTATGGGTGTTAGGGATACCCCGAACAATAAATTCATCACCGTCGGCATCATAGAGATTGTGGTCTGACCGTGCAATTTGCTCCGCTTGATACCGCCGTGATGCAAACAGCGCGTTACCGCTATCCGTGACAATATTGCGCTCAAACTCGAGGTCACTGTTTGGATCATTCTGGAAACCCATATACCCGAAAACACCATATTCAGGGCGACAATGGTCGATAATGTTATTGATGAAGCGATTACCAATACCCTTGATGTAAAATACGCTCCACAAAATACCATCGGTTTTTTGATGTTGCAAATTATAAAATGTGTTCTTAGTCACCTCAAAAAAGCTGACCATATCATCAAAATATAGCCCCAATCCAAACGAAAAGTAAATCAGGCTATCATGCACAAGGTTGTTGTGTACACGATTACCTTCTCCATAGACACCCCATGCTTCAATTACACCGGTATCCTGTGAGTCAATATTCGCGTTGGAGACATCGTTAAAGGCGATATTGTTGTGGCGGGTTTGTACAAAGTGCCATTTGTTATGCTCCCGGATATAGACCTCATCAATCAATTTATACATGATGTAATGCGGGTGCGGTCCTTTGAGGCTAATAGCATAACGGCTGGTGGTGTGGATGCGATTATGCGTAATCTGATTATGCCCACTCTGTATGGCTTGCACGCCTGCTCCCTGACCAATAAGGGTGCCTGCGTTGTGGATATAATTATTGTGGATACGATGATGTCCGTTCATCGCTAACGACGAATGCCATTCTCCGCCCAGCAAAATACCCGTAAAGCCGATATCGTGCATATGGTTGTTGCTAAAATCACACCCCTGTACCCAACCCTCTGCGAAGATACCATGTATGCCTGTATGATGAATGTGGCAGGCGTTTACGGTGATGTCTTCGGCATTTTGTAAATAGATAATGCCATCTTCTTCCGGATAGATGCATTCGCCACCGTCCTCCTGATACCCGCCGATGGTGTCCACAGCATCGCTATAGCAAATTTCTAAACCGATCAGGCGAATATTACGGACTAACGCCTCCGATGAATCACCGACGAAGGCAAAAGCGCGGGGCGAGGTAGGCGCGATGATATGTGGGGTATCGGTACCGTCTCGCGGGATAACGTTGAGTGTCTGTGTTTCGCTATGTTGATAAAACTGCCCCGGTGCTTGTAAGAGCGAACGTGTTCCTTGAAAGAAATAGCGCGAGCCACCCGTATTAATATCGTAGCGGGTGGGTTCGGTGAGTGTCACGACACCGGTTTCCATATCAATCGCTTTTACAGCAATAATGTCTGTAAACCAGTTCCATTCTCCGCTCGGTCCACCGGGCCAGATAAAGACCTGTAAATT
>DAOTXB010000767.1:0-4345 GCA_034435575.1 Anaerolineae bacterium | reverse complement strand
CTCCTCAATGACAGCTAGTCCAATGCGTGGTTCATGACATAGAGGACTTACATTCCCCATACCGGGATTAAAATGTGGATCGGCGGCAACTTGTGGCAAGATTGGGTAACTTCTGCGATAGGTCTCACGAATACCCTCTCTCAGACGGCGATAGCTTGCTGTACAACCTGTATTATGGGCGTCAATCCAGGGATTTTCGTCCGGCGGCACGCCCTGTGAGGTCAGTTGCCCACCTAGCCAGATCGTTTCCTCAGTGAGAATCACCTGACAGCCCAACTTACAGGCAGCAAGTGCAGCGGCAACGCCACCCAAACCACCACCGACAACTAAAATTTGTGTGTTTCTTTCTCGCACAACAATCTCATTTCACTGTAGGAGGTAAATAAATGTGAGTTTACGAGGTATAGCCATCACCATGTCGCATAGGGCCGCGCCATGCAGCCGCAT
Source organism: Anaerolineae bacterium (assembly GCA_034435575.1). Lineage (GTDB taxonomy): Bacteria > Chloroflexota > Anaerolineae > Aggregatilineales > Phototrophicaceae > JAVJSU01. Next base: position 3,898 of record DAOTXB010000767.1, on the reverse strand, counting down.
TGCCGGCAAGTGTCGCATCGGTATCAAGTGTTCGTTTATTGACACGAAGTTCACTATGGTCATCAAGTAAGGGTGAAGCATGGTTGCGTAAGTGATTAAGCAATGCTTCACGCAGTCTCACTTTTGCATGATCATATTCAGGGTTAGATATGAGATTATCACGATCATTAGGGTCTTGTTCTGGGCAGAATAATTGCTCCGCGCCATTGTCAATATAAACGATGTACTTAAATTCACCATCATAAGCAAACGCAGATTGAATTGTTTCCCCAAAAATTGTCCGTTCCTGCGGCAAGTTAAGGAGCGAAATACCGTCAAGATCATCGTGAGGTTGAAGCCCGGCCAGTTCGTAGAGGGTTGGTACAATGTCGGCAGTTAATGTCGGTACATTGACATGGGTGTGCGGGCGTTCGACTGACTTGGGTAACTTGACAATCAACGGCACATGGGCAGAAGACTCTAAGAATGTATACTTGGCAAATAGATGATGGTCACCCAGATGTTCACCGTGATCGGATGTTAAGACAATCACCGTATCATCATACATATTCAGCCGTTTGAGTTGCCCTAAAAAGCGACCCAAAAGATAGTCAATGTAGGTGATCTGCGCATAATAATGCTTGCGGATCTTTTTCAAGACCTGCGGGGTGATTCTGTGTCCCTTTTTGAGTAACCGTGCTTCAACTAATGCTAATGGCTCATCGTCAATGTTAACCCAATCGCCGATAACAGCTTCTGGAATATCAAATTCATCATAAAAACGATCATAGGGTTCTGGTGGATCCAAGGGACTATGTGGTGCTTCAAAGATCATCCACAGGAAGAAGGGATTTTCTGGATCCATCTGTGATAGCGCCGCGATGCTCTGCTCGACAGTCCACGCACTGTGGGTAAACCGCTCTGGAACAGCGCTTACGGCGGGATAAACATCGTTCCCGCCCAACCCATGCCCACGATATAGGCCCCCATAGCCATGATCGTCAAGCCATGCTACATAGTCATCGGGATGCAAAGTGATATGTTCAAAACCGAGACGCGCACGTTCAGGAAAGAAATGCATCTTGCCGACAGCTCGCGCTTGGTAATTCGCCTCACGCACCAAACGATGCGGTAAGCTATGCTCAGGGCTAACAGGTGTACGCGGCCCTTCCATGAAATTGAAAGGCATCTTGTGTGTACTGCCCGTATATCCAGTGAGCATGGTTGCTCTCTGAGGCATACATAAGGGACAATCCGCATAAGTCTGCGTGAACTGAATCCCCTCATACGCAAGCTGATCGAAGTGCGGTGTCATCACAGGGTGTACCGAGTCTGCAACCCCCAGACAATCCCATCGCCATTGGTCAAGTACGATAAAAACAATATTTGGCGTATCTGATGTCATTGTGTCATCCTTTCACACCAGAGGAAGCAAAGCTCTCGATAACCAGGCGCTGGGCAAAGACATAAAAGACCAAAATTGGAATGACGGACAATGTTGTGGCTGCCATCTGTGTTCCCCAGAGCGGTGTGCCAAACTCATCCGTAAATGCACTTAAGGCAAGGGGCACCGTATACAGGTGCGTGTCTTCAAGATAAACCAACGGTTCAAGAAAAGAATTCCAACTATGGAGAAAAGTAATAATGGCAACTGCTGTCAATGCAGGTTTTGCAATTGGCATTGCAATGCGCCAGAAAATCCCCCAACGTGTTAGTCCATCCAACATAGCAGCTTCTTCAAGCTCTCTTGGCATTCCCAAGAAATGCTGTCTCATCATGAAGGTGGCAATAACACCATGAGAGCCAAAAATCGGAAACAAAACCAGTGGAATATGTGTATTATCGATGCCCAGCCACTGCACTAATCGGAACTTTGGAATAATGATAACTTCTTCTGGCATCATTAGTGCGCTTAACAGCAACAAGAATAAGATACCGTTTCCAAAGAAGGAAATACGCGCAAACGCATACCCCGCCAAAGACGAAAAAATGAGCGTGCCCATGGTAACAACCGTAGCAATCCAGATGCTGTTCCAATATTGCCTGGCAAAGGGCTGTATATCCAGGATATTTTCATAGTTTTGCTGATAGAAAGTCTCAGGTATCAAAGTCGGTGGAGAAGCAAAAATTTCCAGTGGTGATTTCAAAGACCCACTGACCATCCATAAGAATGGAAAGATAAAGGGTATGCTCATCAGCAACAATGCAATGTAAAACCAAAAGTGCTTGCGTATCGAATTGACAACCATCGTTTATCGCTCACTGTAGACAAAGCGCTTGCGAAGTGTCCACTGTACAACAGTCGCAACGAGCGCAAGTAAGAACAAGATAACGGCTAATGCACTGGCATACCCTGTATTAAAAACCTGGAATCCCTGGAAATAGATATAGTAAACGAGCACTGTAGTTGCATTAGATGGACCACCATTGGTCATAAGAACAATGTGATCAAATATCTTTAGTGAACCAATCAGGGTTAATACAGTGAGTAATAATAACGTCGGCCCAAGCAAAGGAATCGTGATACGAAATACACGTTGTAATTGGGTTGCACCGTCAACAGAGGCCGCTTCCTCATATTCTTTCGGGATGCTCTGTAGTGCTGCCAGAAGAATAATCATATTGGTGCCCACATTTTTGAGCACGCGAGTCACGATGACAGAAACCATTGCCCAATCTTCTTCGCGTAACCAGTTTGGACCATCAATATTAAATAATGCCAGGAATTGATTGAGTGCCCCATCATCGCCCTGTAAGATGAACTTCCATACAATCGCCCATGCCGCCGCCGAGGTGACGACTGGTGCAAAAAAAACTGTTCGGAAAAATGTTGAACCTGCAAATTTCCTATTTAACAAGACTGCCAGGGTTGTCGCCAACATAAGATTGAGCGGAACCAAGCCCAATGTGAAAACCAAACTGTTAACCAAAACATCCCAAAACAAAGGGTCTTGATTAATCATGAAATCATAGTTTGCGAAACCAGCAGGTTCACTGATACCAGTGAGAATATTGCGATCTTGAAAACTAAAAAGAACAACTGCGATCAATGGACCAACAACAAAAAGCAAGAATCCTAATACCTGTGGAAATACAAACAAATATCCGAATATGGCATCGCGCTGTGCAAGGCCCATTTTGCCAAAGCGACTTCTGAAAATCTGTTGAAACCTGGAACGGATCGAATCACGATTAGATGAAATACTCATGAATTTGTCCTGAAGTAGTCGCCGAAGGTTGAACCTTCGGCGACTCGTGTATGAACAGATTATTGGTTCAGCAACGGTTAGATAGTGTTACACATCTCGTCCATGACACTCTGTACATCAGCGTCAGGATTCCATAAGCTATCAAAGATTGGGCGTGACGTGAGATCGATGGTTGGGTAATTCGCATGTACAGGATTAACCCGTGCATCTGCAAGTGGTTCTACAACGGCAGTACGCATACTTTCAGGATCGATTGTCGGGTTGGATTCAAGTAACACATCCGTCTCAAGAACCGACTGGCGAATTGGCGGGAAGAATTCTGCCATAGCCAGCGCATTTTCAGCATTGGTAAGGTATGAAAGGAAGTCAATTGCAACGTCTCGATTAGGGCCGTTGCGGAAGATAACGATAGCCGCTTGACCGATAACGTTTGCTTGCCCGGCTGGTCCGGTAGGCATCGGGGCGATGTCCCAATCGAAATCAGCTTCGGCTAGCGGGGCTACACGGCTCAACTGACCCATGAGTATGGCGACACCACCACTATAGAAATCTATGGATTGTCCTGGCTGTTCAAAAGTCTCGTCTTCAAAAATCATGCTGTGGACAAGCTCAAGAGCTGAAACAGTTTCAGGGGTGTTCATGAGACAATTGTTTTCTGCGTCCCAAGCATCACCACCGTAAGCACGAATAATCGGCGTTAAAGTCTGCCA
>DAOTXB010000766.1:0-3605 GCA_034435575.1 Anaerolineae bacterium | reverse complement strand
TTTTTCGGTGATTGCTTTGATTTATTTATTTTGCGCTTGCGTTTTTTCTTTGACATGTCTTAAAGTATAACGCATCAATTCATTCAACAACGCCGATTACGTCTAAAAATAACCATGTACACGATCAGGTAAAGACTTAACTAATGCGAAAGACATTACTTGTTATCACCGGATTAGCGGGCACCGAAAAGGCGCGTTTAACGGTGGGTATGGCACAGGCACTACAGGCAACTGACCAGCGCGTGACGATACTTGACCATAGCGAAAATAACCCGATGCACCCGCTAGCTACGCTGACGATAACCCGTGTCATTCATGATTTGCCGGGCGCAATCAGCACCGCACTCCGTACCGACAACGCAATTGTTCTGTTGAATGCGGCGGAATCACTGCACCCTGAAACACTCTACCGGCTGGTGTATGATGGTATAGACCGGATGACATCGCACTCTGTAGATGTACGCATACTCGCGCTTGTCGATGACCGCACCTGCGATTGTTTTCCACATTTGCGCGCATTGCTAGAAGACCATGCAGACCTCACACTCCGTTACCCATTTGCTATTGAGGAGGCACTCGCCGTTTTATGACTGAACGCACCTTATCCAACGCACAAAAACACGATCTCGCATTATTACGCACCGCCGCACAGGAACGCACCTGGACAGAATTACAGGATACGCTCAAACGACTTTTAGCCACACTGGAACCGCTGATTGCGTTACAGGTTGGCGCGGAGCAAGCACAAATCTTTTTGCCCATTTTCGATACGTATTATCCCGAAGCCGGTTGGGTACGGGAATTGTTGCTAACAGTTGTCAGTTATGCTTCTGCTCCCGGCGAATTACCAGAATCAGCGGTGAACCAATTTCCCAAACCGGGTTGTGGTAATTTTGTACGCGCTGTTCTAGATTTATCGCGCAGTGTGCAGGACAAATACACACAATTTGAGCGTTATAGCCATATCACCAACGGCATCGCTAATGGCATTCTGGCAGATTTACAGCATGTGTATTTTGAACGACGTACCGGCGAATTTAGCTTTATTCTTGATCCTGAAGGTGACCCCAAGCGCAAAACCATCATCCATCAGAAATTCTGGCGCGATACCGCAGTTGTAGAACGCGACACCGCCCAATGGTTAAAAATCGCCGATTCTGTAGAAGACAAGATTTTGAAAGGTTAGGCTGATGGCAGATCATGAAACTTGTTTGAACCAGTTGTTCGTGAATGCGGGTCAGATCATGGATAAACTTGGCGATACCTTCACCACCTATGCGTTCATTCGCCTGCTTGCTCAACGCGAACAAGCCGTTTACATCACCCTGTTGATGCAATATGTTGAGGAAAAAAAGCCCTTCATCGCGGCGAACAATGCCATCGAAACACGCTTACAAGAGGTCGCGCCACATTACGGTTATTTGCGCGCAGAAGAACGCACACTCGATACCGACATCTTCGGCAAATTACAAAAGGTCGCTTTATACCGTCGTGTGAGTGATCTTGTCGCCAGCGATGCAATCGACGGGCATGATACCCCCTGAGGTTTAGTAGCATATAAATTTGCATTAACAAAGCATAGGGGAAGCATTCGCATTTACAAAATTATGTAAAAAATGTGTGATTTTTCCACGTAACCGTCTACAATAGACACATACGAACAATACTTCAATTATCAACACTATTACTGTAATGCGGAGTGTCTATTTATGGATATGAAAGCGGTATTTATCAAACCGTCCGAAGCCTCAGTCACATTCTTAGAGATGGGCACGGTCTGGGGCAACCTACGGGACGGCGACTCCTATCGGGTGGGTGAAGATTGGTACGATGCGACGGATCGTTTTCACAATTATGAAGTCGATGAACTCATGCAATCCACTGAATTTCGTCTGCGCGTGGGGCAAAAGATGCTGTTCATGACCTCCGGCGAACTCAATTTGGGCGCGGGCAAAATCACTAGTATTCGCATGGTAGACCGCACACAGCTTGATTTGATGGAACGCCCCGGTGTGGAATACATCGTGTCCTTGTGGGATGTCCTCAGCAAGCGCAAGCAATATTCATGGGCATGGCTGATTGAATTTACCTATATGTAACCCCTAAACCGCACCCATTAAAGGCTAAAGCATGGCGCGCAAAATTATTATTGATACAGATCCGGGCGTAGATGACGCGATGGCGATATTTTTTGCCCTGCGTTCACCGGAACTTGATGTGCTCGGTTTAACAACTGTTTTTGGCAATGTGCATACCCCTTTAGCCACCATCAACGCGCTACGCTTGCTCGATATTGCAGAACGCCCCGATATTCCGGTGGCACAGGGCGCATCACATCCACTCGCCCGTGAATTTCATACTCCGGCGGATTTTGTGCATGGCGCGGATGGTCAGGGTGATCTCAACCTGCCACAGTCGAAATACGACGCGGTACCAGAATCCGCCGCAGAATTCATCATCGAAACAGTCATGGCGCATCCGGGTGAGGTCACGCTCGTCCCAATCGGACCGTTGACCAATATCGCGCTGGCACTACGATTAGACCCCCGTTTGGTTGAAAACGTCGATCAGATTGTGCTGATGGGAGGCAACGCTTTTGGCAATGGCAACGCATCCCCCGCCGCAGAAGCGAACATCTTCCATGATCCAGAAGCGGCAGATGTTGTGTTTGGTGCGGGCTGGTCGGTGACGATGGTCGGGTTGGATGTTACCCATAAGGTGTTTATGCCTGCGTCGCACATCGCCCGCTATGCACAGGCGAATAACCCGCTTGCGAAACACATCGCCGCGAGTATACCCTTTTATCTACAATTTCACCGTGATACCTACAAAATCGACGGGATTCACATCCACGATTCCAGCGCCATCGCCTATTTATTAGCACCGGATGCCTTCACTACAGAGCAGTTGCCGGTGCGCGTGGCGACGATGGGCATTAGTGCGGGGAAAACATGGATGTCTCGTGGCATTGCCGGCAACCTTGAACCATGGGAAGGGCGACCCCTGGTTAACATCTGTTTGGGTGTGGATGCTGATCGCACAATGGCTTTAGAGGCGGAACGCTTGCTATACGATCAACCATAGTGCATTGTTATCCTCTGTCATTTGATGGCGATGGATATTTGTAAATGAGATGAGAGACACCCCATGACCGACCCCGCCTTACTCAACGCATTATTCGTTAGCACCACCGAAGGACTCATACTCGCCGATGTGGACGGCATCATCACCCGCGTCAACACGACGGCAAGCGAATTGCTCGAAATTCCGCCGGAATCGATCCTCGGTCAGCCGGAGACACACCTCACGCGGGTTTACGCTGATCTCGTCCCGTTGTTCGAGGGAAAAGTAGAGACGGTCACGATTAAGGGCAAAGGCGCGATCGTGGTGGAGCGTTACCCGCTCACCTTGCGCCGGAGTGTGCTCGAGGATGGTCGGCGCTTGTTGCGTGTGGCGGTGGATGTAGAACAGGTGCATCAGAAGATATTACAAAATTTGGCGGCTTATCAACGTGAAGAGCAAACTATGCTTGTACCTTTAAGAGGTATGGCAGATTTTTTGGTTATAGGTCGTTATGCTAGATAGGAAAAGCAAGACGCTTGATT
>DAOTXB010000765.1:0-2679 GCA_034435575.1 Anaerolineae bacterium | reverse complement strand
CGCGTTGATACACCTAAGCGAAGTCGGCGAGCCCAAAGCTACCCACATTTGCAAACCCTAACCGTAATGTTCACCTAATGGCAGACGGGTCTGTTATGATGGACTTTATAAAAACTTAGGGCATCATCGACTTGCTAGCCCGTGAGGGGTTGGTTTTCTTGCCGGAAGGGTTCAGCCTTCGTCAACAAATCGGCAACAAAAACAGTCACTTTCCCGCCGTTCTCGCCATGTTCTTCCCTCAAGTTCCGCCTTCCCGCCGATTTTTATCGTCCGGCGGCGGCAACTACTCACCCGCCAGCGCATCCCGCACCGCCAGCAGTTCATCCTTCGAGGTGATCCCGCGCATTGTCACGATGAAACTCTGAATATCGGGCGTGAACGCCAGAATATCGCGCACTGCCGGACCGATCGGGTCTTCCCCACCAATGCCCGCGATCCCGCCCTGATACCCCCCGTAGAACGCGAAGTACGCCTGATTGATCTTACGGATACGATAGCCATTGTCAAAGAACACCTGTCGTCTCCCCTCCATGTACTGCTCCACCTGCAATACCAACCCATCAGCGAACGCTTCTAGCCCCTCTGCAAGCGACACATGACCGATCTCATGCTCACGGTCTGCCCGCGCCTGTAGCAGTTGGATGCTGTGCATGTATGCATCTACGGTGACGCGTGTTTCGTTCATCTCAAAGCCGAAATCGAACGGCTCGTCCTCCTGTAGCAACGCCTCAGATGCCTCAATGCTGAGCAACTCCGGCGCAAACGTGACCGGCTGATTTGCTCCCTCCAGCACCCCGTAGTCCGGCGCATCAATCGGTAGATGCGAGGTCAACGGGGACGCGAACACGGTGTCTGTGCTCTCCGCGATCAGTTCAGGGTAATATCGCGCCAGTACCAGATCACGGATCGCCTTCCCGAACAAGTCTGCCACCGTCTCATTGATGATCCGCGCGTCCCCCGCAAAGTCCTCTCCTGTGAAGTAGTTCAACCCCAACGGGAAGAAGAAGAAGTAATGATGCACCCACTCATGCGCGAATGTCTCCACTGCCCAGGCGATGTTGGTCGTTTCCAGAATCATGGCTGGATACAGCGCGATCCCACCCAACGGCACGATCAAAGATGACACATCCTGCTCGCTGTCGATCTGCGCCTCAAGCTCCGTGATCTCGTCTATAGGCAAAGGGTCAATATTGATGCTCACCTCAAACCGGATCTCATCACGCGGGGAAACGATCAGCAGATTGGGCACCTGTGTGAAGTGCATCGCAATCGGTGGAAGTAATTGCCCGAAGGTCTCAAAGCCTTCGTCAACCAGCACTGATGCGACTTGCCCCTCCAATATTGCCTCGACCAGCGATTGCCGAAGAGAGAGATCGTCGCGTAGGGCATCCCGTTCTGCTTGCAGATCTGCCGACTCTGCATCGGGGTTGCTGATGTTCGGATCGGTATAAATCGCGGTAATTTGCGCTTCAAGGTCACGGGCACGCGCCAACTCTGCCATATAATCGCGCACTGTTTGACTGCGTGTGTCCTCGTCCATGAACGGATGCACACCCCACAGTGTTTGCGCGGTTTTGCTAGCTAACGCGCCAATTTCCCATTGCACATAATCGAAGAGATGATCGCCGACAGTCGTCGCAACCGCGTTCCATTGTGTTGTGAGTGGATAGGTGGAGCGTTGAATCACGATGAGGAACAGGGTCAGCCCGATGCTCCATTTAACCCCGCGCCAGAGCCAGCGCAATCCACGCCTGATATTCCTAAAGAGTGACAGCATACACTACCAATAAGCCTCATATTTACGGTTCACGCATTATAGCAAAACATCGCCCCTGAAAAATGAGAAGAATGCATCCTTTTGACAACACAAGCCTGTATCGGGCACACTCATACCAGTAACAGATTGATGAATAAGGAGTAAGCAATTGACGAACGATAATCAGCAACAAAAGCGTCAGGTCGTCATCGAATGGGAGGATATTGCCCCCTCACTCAAAATTGCGTCAGAGAAAACTGGTCTGGAATATATGCAGGCATTGGTGGATCGAAAAGCGCCTGCGCCCCCTATCGGCTATCTGATGAACATGGAGCCGATTGAGGTTGGGGATGGCTACGCGATATTTGCGGGTACACCGGGCGAGCAACACCTGAACCCGATGGGCGGGGTGCATGGTGGGTATGCCTCTACATTGTTGGATAGCGCCCTCGGCTGTGCGGTACACACCACCTTGCCACAGGGCATGGGATACGGCACCGCACAACTCAACGTACATCTGACACGTCCGATTACGCTGAAAACGGGCAGATTGATCTGTGAAGGGCAGGTGGTGCATCGGGGTAAGCGCATGGTCACTGCAGAGGCAACCCTCAAAGACGAGGACGGCAAGCTCTATGCACACGGCACAACAACCTGCATGGTCTTTCCGATGGGGTAGGTCATAGTATATAAAGGCGACCTATGGCATTTCCATAAATCGCCTTTATTGCTTACGGTTATTCGTAGCGGAAATTGACAATCCCGATGACAAATAATCCGGCTGAAATGACCAGTAACACGGTAATCGGTATCAGAATATCGCCCCAACTGCCATTGTAGAAGATCATCTGATTAAAACCGTCCATCGCCCAGGATACCGGAGAGATGCGCCCGATCACCTGCATAAAATCGGGGACAATTTC
>DAOTXB010000764.1:0-25164 GCA_034435575.1 Anaerolineae bacterium | reverse complement strand
GTTTAAGAAGCCGACACGCGCACTGATCTCTTTCAATATCTGGTAGCTAATTTGCTGGTCACGCTCCGAAAGGACAAAAACACCATGCCCATTCTGAGAAATCGGGTCTTCGTGTTGAAGCGATTTTACCCATGTATTGAGATCCGCTACGGGCAAATGGCTCAGCCCATGAATAGTTGTGTCGGCGATGGTGACAGCAAGTGCTTCGGGGCGTAGACGTGCCCCACTACAGGTAGTGCAGGCGACCTGTGTCATGTACGTTTCCAGACGTTCGCGCATGTAATCCGAATCAGTCTCACGATGACGACGGGCGAGATTGTTGATTATGCCCTCATAAGCGGTCTGGTAAATACGTTTTTCGCCGAAGCGATTCACATAATTGACTTTGACCTTTTTACCCTTTGTGCCATACAGCACGATGTCGTGTTGTTTCTTTGTCAGGTCTTTCCACGGTTTCTTGAAAGGGACTTTGTACGCGTCACACACGGCTTTGACAACCTTTGCCGCCCACCCATCATCGTCCATGTTCCAACCATTGGCTTCAATCGCGCCCTCATCAAGGCTGATCTCAGGGTTTGGAATAATCATCGACGGGTCGAACTCTAAGCGAAAACCTAATCCTTGACAGTCAGGACAGGCGCCACGCGGCGTATTAAAGCTGAAAAGGCGTGGTTCTAGCTCAGGGAAGCTACCGTGCCCACGCGGACAGGCGAGATGTTCACTATAAGGAATATCATGTGGATTATCGCTATCGCTCACATCGTTGATAATAACCACACCATCGCCAAGTTCAAGCGCGGTTTCGATAGAATCGGTCAACCGTGATTCTGCACTTTTGGCATCTTCGGTTTCTGGATCATCAAATTGTCGAATGACGAGACGGTCAATCACAACTTCAATATTGTGGATGACGTAACGATCAAGCACGATGTCTTCATCAAGCATCTTAATATCGCCATCCACGCGCACACGGACAAAGCCCTCTTTACGCATGTCTTCCAACATTTTGTCGTGCGTTCCCTTTTTGTCTTTGATGATCGGCGCGAGAATTTGCACGCGCACACCATCTTCAACATCGTTGGCTAATGTTTGCACGGCATCGACAATTTGCTGGGCGCTCTGTGCGACAACTTCTGTGCCACATACCGGGCAGTGGGGAACACCAACCCGTGCATAAAGCAAGCGCAGATAATCATACACTTCGGTGACCGTGCCAACTGTCGAACGCGGGTTACGGCTAACCCCTTTCTGGTCAATAGATACGGCAGGGCTTAAGCCTTCGATCTGGTCAACATCGGGTTTTTCCATTTGCCCGAGGAATTGCCGGGCATACGCGCTCAGGCTTTCTACATAGCGCCGTTGTCCTTCGGCGAAGATCGTATCAAACGCTAAAGACGACTTACCGGAACCCGATAAGCCACTGAGCACCACTAATTTGTTGCGCGGAATTTCAACATCAATGTCTTTGAGGTTGTGTTCACGCGCACCACGAACAACGATTTTATCTTGCATGTAGCCTACTCTTGTCTCTGTGGTCTTGGTCTTTGGAATGTTGCACAAGTGTTCTGATTATACCGCTATTATGATACCCTCACAACGGTTGATTAGCGTATAGTGGAAGTGTTAGAAGATCATTGTATCCATATGAGAATGTGTTTTGAGGATGGTGTGAATGGCACAATAAAACAAAACACCCGTCACTGTTGGATAGGTGTTTTGCATATGGAGTAAATAGAGCAGTGGTGTCTCTATTAAAGTAATCAGCGGTTTATAGACAGGCTATTATAAAATTGACGAATTTATGCGGCTTGTCCCTCCATACACACGACAATTTGTGTCATGAGTACATGGAGTTCGCTCATTTCATCAGGGCTGAGTGCCGCCTGCCACGGTGCAAAAAATAGTTGATCTGTCACGCGCTCTGCTTCTCCGCGCACAGCCATGCCCTTTGGCGATGGTTGGAACATGCCGGGGTCTATGCCCGGCTCTACCCATCCACGCGAGATCAGTTTATCAATGGCACAGGCATAATCCTCAACCGTATAAGCACGATTCTTTAGCACTTTTTTGACCGTTTCAGCAGAATTCGCGTCCTCTTTCCACAATGTTGTAAAGGTTTCCCATACATAACCTTCGACACCGTAATGTTGCCAGGAGGCGATATGGCAATCTGCATAGAACCGTTTGAGATCGGTCATATACTGGTCAATGCGGGTTGATGATGGTCCTGTACTACCGATGTCTGTCCATCTGCTCAGGGCTAAACTGCATTTATTGACAGGCTCTGGCGCATGAAGGGCGGCGGCAACAACATATTCCAATAAATTCGCGACTCGCTTCATATCATGGAAAGGAGCGGCTTGGATTTTACCAATTTCACGATGTGCGATGGTAAAAATGCGATTTATAGCTTTTGTGCCGGCTTTTGTGAGGATATAGGATTCTGGTTCGACTTGTTGTAAGAATTCTTTTTTAATAAGGTCGTCTATGTGTTGTTGCTTGTCTTCAAATAGATCATAAGGGAACATATGGCGAAATATATCATGGGTGAGGGGTTGTGGTTCACAGCCACGTGTGATATAGAGCGTGCGCCAGGCATTATTTGCCCCTGTTGCTTTGATAACCGCGATCATCGCAGTCTGGTAGTGTGGCTTGAACGAGTCAAACACATCTGCGCCTAAATCCCAGAGTTCCCTTAGGTGTTTCATATAATTTGCCTTTCCTAGATTACGTTAAATCTCAGTTGTTTACAGCAGAAATAACTGTCTTCATCTGGCGGTGTAATTGCTTTTGTTCAGTGTCATTTAAACATGACCACGGTGCGAAAAAGTATGCATCCGTTTTTTGCTCAACATCATCATGTACAGATTTACCTGAATCGGTAATCTCATATCCATCAAATGTCAGCGTGATCCACCCACGTTTTTCCAATTCATCCAGCGCCTGTTGCCACTCATTGATGGTGTAGCCGCGATAGTGTAATTTATCAAATAGATCTGTGGCAGAACTGGCAAGACCATTACATACATGACTGAGTGCTTCCCATACGTGTCCGGTAATGTTATACGGCGCATAAGCGGACATATGCGCGTCATCACGGAATGCGTTGAAGTCACTACAGAGTTGAATGATTTGCTCGGTGGGGTCGTTATCATACCATATGGCACGGCGACGTGAATGGTAAAGGCACCATACACTCGGTATCGTGGTGTGTACCATACTCGCATCAATGATGCGTTGCATCAATTTTGCCATGTGCTCCATCTCGTCTTGTGGCACTGCATCAAAATTTGCTAAGATTTTCTTTCGTCGTTGGTTTGATTCTTCCCATAGCGAACGCCCATGCTCAGTCAGGACATATTGCTCACCATTACGATCAATCCAGCGTGCGCTCACCATAAATTCCAGAATGGCTTCTGAGAGCTTTGGTGCTGAATAGACTGCTCTACGACGAAATTTCTCTACTGTGAGTGCTTCAGGATCAAATTCAAACATCTGTACGAGCATCCATCCGGGACTTTCCGCATAACCACGTCGTAACTGCATGAGCAATGGTGGTGTAGGTGGTTGCGTCGCTTCCTTCTCTGAAAGCGAATGCTGGTATGCTTGAAATGCCGCCTGAAAAATTGATCCTTGTATCTGTTGTGTAAGATCATAAAGCGTTGAATCCCACATTAGTTATGTTCCTAACTCTATCCTCTGAAGTTTAGTGATAAGTGAATTATCAACGTTGCCCCAACCGGAAGGTCAAGAGATACTTTAGAAACACAATCTATCGTTAACGCTTATTTAAACTTTCATTCACGCCAATTACACTTCAATTACAGTCAGGTTACGAATCCGTAACCTGACCCATTGCGAACTTTAATTAACCTTCTGCTGGTTGGAGCAGGTCTTGAAGTAGGTCACGTTGTTGTATTAAGAGGGTGTTCAGTGTGTCCCAATCGTCAGCTTGCAGGGGTTCCCACGGCGCGAAGAACATATTATCCGTTGCATCTTCTGCACCCTCGCGCAGAACTTTACCCTGTGCAGTGACTTTGTAGGGGATGTCACCTTCCTGTGGTTCAATCCATCCGCGTTCAACAAGTGAATCTAATGCCTGCTGATGTTCATCTTCATCATAACCTCGTGCCGTAAGTAGCCCTTCTGGTAAGGGGGTTTCTCTCCAGACATGGCTAAAAGTTTCCCATTCGTGTCCGGTAACTTCAAAAGAATGCCATGCGTTTAAATGCGAGTCATCGCGGAAGGCATTGAGATAAGACGCGTAGCGCACAAATTTTTCGAGTGGACTCAGGTCATCAGGAACACCGCGTGTGCTTGCATCATCGAGGCATGGTGTGTGTTCCTCACTTGCTTTGGCATTGTTATAAGAAATTGCCAGAAGATCAACTAATTTTTTCATGTCTTCAGCGTTGAGCATCGGCAACTTAAGGAGGTGTTCCCGTTGTTCTTCCAGAATGCGATCTACGAATGACTGTGTTTTATCAGTGATATGGTATCCATCATCTTTAGCGTCGAAGAACCCCGCGTCTGCTAATCCATCAAGATGAGTTTCTATGCGTCCGGGGGCATTATAAGCACCACGAACACGGATTCGCTCAACGGTGACTGGTTCAGGAGAAATTGATGTGGCTAAAAAGGTATGTCCCCAACCCGCAATCTCAGCGACACCTTCTTCCTTGACAACATTTTGTATTGTCGGTCCAACATTCTGTGCAAGCGCCGTGAATGTCTCTAAAATAAGATTCCATGTTTTGTTTTTATCAACCATTTAAAATCCTTTCAATAGTATGCTAGAAATTTACAATATTTTGTTCATAGAATCAAGTTTTAACGTGCAGTTATGCGAAAAAGCTCATATAATGAGTCTATTCTGTAAATTGTATGCACGAGATATGACGGACGACACACAGCCATTTGAGGAATCGCCGAATGATTATGGCGATGTATATAGCGAGGTTGATTCTCTAAACAGTCTAGCATGGTCTTTGCGCGAAGTAGATATTGAACGTGCTGTAGAACTTGCAGGAAATGCACACCTTCTCTCCTTAAACACGCGTATACCTTACAAAAAAGGGGCGGCGTTTAGCCATAAAACACTCGGTGTTATTGACCTTAATTATCATCATTATGATGAGGCACTTGCACATTTCTTAGAAGCATTCGATCTATACAAGATGATCGATTTCAAAGAAGAACAGTTACAAGTCCACTTCATGATTGCTGATTTATACATGGATGTTGAAGCCTACGGTGAGGCAAGCGTCTATTATAAGAGTGCGTTGGCTTTTGCTCGTGCGATTGACGATACTATGTTGGTCGGTACACTACTGCTCAGGCTCGTCGAAATTGATGTCAACAACGAGCAATATCGCACAGGGCGTGGTCGCCTCACGCAATTATTGAGCATATTGACGATGCTTAGTCTTGATCGTCCCAACGAAGTACGTGTGATGGAAGCCCATTCACGCTACTTGATGTGTCAGATCAATTGTAAAGAAGGTGCCTATGATGATGCACGCACCTGTGGGCTAGATGCGCTAGCTCTTCTCACGCCTGATGAGTTGGTGTTGCAAATTCACATTTTGTTGTATCTTGGTGATGTCAGCCTTAATATTAAAGATATGGCAACAGCATTGCTGTATTATCAGCGTGGTCTTGAACTTACACGCGATCAAAATCTGCATCATGAGCAAATTGAAGCATCCCTCAAAACCAACACACTCATGATTGAAATGGGGGATGTCCGCGAAGCCTTAAAACGCCTGGAGCGCCTACAAAAATATGTGCGTGAGCGTGGTACGTTGGTTCAGCGCGAACATGTGCAATTGTTAATTGCAAAAGCATATACGCAATTGGGGTTATACCAGCAAGCCACCCCTTATTTTACGCGTGTGGCGGAACTAAAAGATTTCCGTTTTAAGCGGGATACGCAAACCCGTAATGCACAACACAGTCAATTGCATGCGGTGGTTGTCAAACATATGCAGAAGAATTTACGGCGTAGTGAACAACTCACCATCGATTATCCTATGGGAATGGACACCAATAACGTCCATATGGATATACTCCGTCAGCAACTTCATGAGGAGATTGCACAACGCGAAGTGTTGATTGATGAACTCAACGCTTTTTCTTATACAGTCGCGCATGACCTCAAAAGTCCCTTAAATGTGATTGCTGGCTTTACAGAAATTTTGACTGAAGCCATAGATAAACAGCCAGACCTTGACCCGGACATTCCTAAGTCTTTAGAGATGATTAACAAAACGACGCGCAAAATGGACGCAATTATTGAGGATTTGATGCTCCTCGGTGGTGTGCGTGATCGTGAGCATGTGACGTTGTACCCTATTGATATGGCGCTCATAATTCGTGAGGTTGAGGCACGTCTGTCGGTAACGTTAGAAGACTCTAATGTTACGTTGATTAAACCGAATTTCTGGTTACGTGGGGTCGGCTATGGACCGTGGATCGAGGCTATCTGGGTAAATTATATCAGCAACGCGATCAAATATGGCGGGAAACCACCGGTGGTCGAATTAGGTGCTGAGTACGTGAACAATGCGATGGTCAAATATTGGGTGAAGGATAACGGATCTGGTATTCTAGAAGCTGACCAAACCCGCTTATTTACACAATTTACGCGTTTAACGTCTAACCTAACCAAAGGGCACGGCATTGGTTTGTCGATTGTCAAGCGTATCGCGGAACGTTTAGGCGGTGAGGTTGGTGTGGAGAATTTGCCGGACGGTGGCAGTCAATTTTTCTTTACTTTGCCTGCGGTGGACTACGCGACAAAAAGTCAGGATGACAACTAAACGTCATCACCCTGTTTTTATTCATTATCCATCAGAATTAGTAGTGGAAGGGTCAGTTGTTGGGCTAGCAGTAAGCGCAATTTCCGTACCAACCGCACTCATATCAACCACATCTTCTGAAAGTGAGACATTCGCGCCTAATCCACGCACCACAGATACCCATGTGCGTCCCGGTTGCAACAGCATCGGGGTATTATCACCATAAATGAGTTGAAGCGCACTACCGGGGTCATCGCTCGAACGCCTCCAGAAGCCTTGATAGAACACCCCATTACGCACCAGATAAGCGCGTCCTTGACCAACCGCACCTTCTTCGCCACGAAGCACAATATCAAGTGATTGATAGTTTGAATCAGGCGGGAATAGATCAGGGCGTTCTCGATGTTCAACCTCAAGAATTACCAGATTATCAGCGAAAAGTTGCGAATCATCGGCGGCATCAAGATGGGGTAAACCGTCTGACCAGCGATAATATTGATTCGTAGTTGCATCATATTGCCAGCGGGCATCTGCCTGACCAAACCAGTCAATATAGACATCATTTGCGGGTAAGCCATTTGCATCAGGCACATCGCTGAAGGCAAATCCACGCCCCGGAAAGCCGACATTTACATTACGTGTGGTCGCCAGCTCATACAACAGAGTTGGATCAAGAAACATGGTGTGCTCTAATGGCGTGCCAACATCAAGTAAATCCTGATTACGGCAGAACCCTGCATCCTGGCAGTTGTCCCCTTTAAGCGGGGAGAATGCCCGGAACACAAAATCCGAGCCGAGAATGATATTTTGAATTGGCTCACTCGTCCCACTATAAGCCAGCATTGAATTGTACATTGTCAGTAACTCAATATCCATCAACCGCGCACTACGCACCGGTCCGACACTTTCTGGAATCTCTGAACGGAAGAACGCCGCAAAGCGGGTAACACCGCCTTCTGCTTCCATCTCATACACAAGATCTGCCGTGTTGATCCCTGTTTGTGGGCGCACGATGGGCGGGAAATTCGATACTTTGACGATCAATGTCCGGCGATTTTGTGCTTCCTCGTTGGGATAGGGTAATCCTGTCAACGGGTTTACGCCTTCGGGATAAATAAATGGACCGTTTGGTGTTGGCGTAGGGCTGGGTGTGTTGGATGGGGTGAAGGTCGCTGTCGGTGTTGATGTCGCGGTAGGCGTATTGGTTGCCGTCGCTGTTGCGGTTGGTGTGTTGGTCGCTGTGTTGGACGCAGTCAACGATGGCGATGGCGTGTAGGTGTTGGTTGGTCCTACGGGTGTATTGGTGATAAAACGGAACGCTGTGGGTTCCGGCGTGTTGGTAACAAAAATTTGCCCACTTACAGCGGAAGGAATCAACCCTGCCACGATTATGAGGCTCAGAACACTAAACACAATGCCTAATATACGGCGCATATTGTCCTCTTCATTGCTTTTCCTGATGTTCATAGCATTGTTGGTCTACGAACGTTGGTCTGAATAACAAACTAAGACCGCGTGAAAGTATAAATCAGCTTCTTGATGATACAAGGGGATATTCTGGTTGCGGTGGTAAAACGTCAGGTGATGATGCATCTATTTAAAAAAATATGAATGTAAGTAATGATTGTCTCAATGCGTCTGTACACTGTGCTAGCATGTTAAATGTAATTTTAGGAAAGTGGGAGTTTATGGCGAATAAGCGAATTTTGATTGCATTTGCACACCCTGACGATGAAAGCTTTGGGCTTGGTGGCTTGATTGCAAAATATGTGAAGGCAGGGGTGCAGGTGGATTATCTGTGTGCGACAAATGGCGATGTCGGGATGATTGATCCGGCATTATTGGACGGGTATGAGTCGCATGCGGCGTTGCGATTAGCAGAATTAGATTGCGCCGCTGAAATTCTTGGCTTTAGCAACGTTGTTAAATTAGGGTATAAAGACAGCGGGATGATGGGTACGCCTGAAAACGAAGACCCTAATTCCCTGTGGTATGTCCATCAAAATCGCCCAGAAGATGTTGAGCATCAGGTGGTGAAGACTATCCGTGAGCTAAAACCGCAGGTGGTGATTACGTTTAACGAATACGGTGGATATGGACACCCTGACCATATTGCGATACAACGCGCAACGACGAAAGCATTTACACTTGCTGGCGATGAAACTTATGATGCCGACGGTTTAGCGCCATATCAACCACAAAAACTTTACTATAACAACATCACGCGCTGGATGTTGAATTTTCGGATCTGGCAGATGCGTTTAAAAGGCAAGAATCCCCGCGAACTTGGGCGCAATAATGACATTGATATGGTCAAAATCCTCGATCATATTGGCCCAACCCATGCCAGAATTGATGTGAAACCTTACCTTGAGGATTGGATGCGAGCGAGCGCGTGTCATAAAAGTCAGGGTGGGGGACAACAAAACATTGGCTGGTTTGCTAAACTGATACGGGCAACACTCGGCGTAAAGCAACCATTTACCCGTATTTATCCTAAACCGGCTTTTGACCGTGTGGACGAAAGTGATCTATTCGCGAATGTTACACTAGATGCTGTTGATTCACGCGTGCCTGCATCATCATAATCAGAGCTTAATCCCGGGGGACACGGGGCAAAATGTTGGTCACAACTTCATAATTTATTGTGCCGAGCGTTTTACCGATGTCCTCTGCGCTGATAACTTCATTTCCCTGTTGCCCGAGTAGCACTACCTCGTCACCTATGGAAACATCGGGGATGTGTTGAATACTGACAACAGTTTTCTCCATGCTGATGCGTCCGCGAATAGGGGCGCGTATACCATGAATTAATACTTCGCCCCAATTTGCTGGTGCGCGTCTGAACCCATCGCTGTAGCCAATCGGCAGTACCGCAATCCGTTCTTCTTCTGTTGTGACATAGGTGTTGCCATAGCCGATGGGGTGATCTTCTGGCAAGGTTTTTACCTGTGCGACAACGGTTTTCCATGTCATGACCGGCTTAAAAGTCTCCGGTAATCGGACTGTTTCTGACGGGTGTAATCCATACATGGCTAAACCCGTGCGTACCATCCGAAAATGGCTATCAGGGTGTGCAACTGTGGCGGCACTGTTAGCCGCATGAATAAATTTGAAGCGCACACCTGTCGTTGCCTGCAAAGGACGGACAATTGACCGAAACGCTTCAATCTGCTTGGCAGTATAGTCTGAGTCTTCATCTGCCATTGAAAAGTGTGTATAGACTCCTTCGATTTCAAGATTTTGCATGGCGATCAAATGCCGGAAGAACCCGATACTTGTGTTGGGCATCGCGCCTAATCTACCCATACCACTATCAATTTTGACATGCACACGTAATTTGCCACTCACCTCACGTGCGACACGATCATAGGCACGTGCAAGTTCGAGTTCATAAACAGAGAGTGTAACCTTCTCACGGATCGCCTGTCGTACTAGATATGCAGGTGTGTAATTCATCACAAGTGTCGGTGCTTCGATACTGGCTTCACGTAGGGCAAGGGCTTCTGCCATAGAGGATACGCCGAGGTAAGTCGCACCGTTTAACAATGCGGTTTGACTGGTTGCGATTGCGCCATGCCCATATGCATCAGACTTAACAACTGCCATCAATGCCACTTGGTCGCCGACCATAGATTTGAGCGCTTTAATATTATTGGCGAGCGCGTCCCGATCGATCTCCACCCAACTGGGGCGCGTGGGTTCAAACGGAACAACCCGATGTTCGCCTTGCTCATTGCGGACTAGTTTAGAAATATCTGCTTCATCATACAATAGCGCCCGAACAGTTTGTTCCATGCGGGACAGAGAATCACCCTTAATCAGGACAATATCATGCTCGTTCAAGTCGTAATGGTTGAGCAATAACGATACCGAATCAAATGTGCTATAGGTGGTACGCACATTGGATGATTCCACACCCATATCGAGCGCGGCACGGGCGATTTGTGATGCTTCTGTACCCTGTGTGATAATGATGTCTGCGATCTGCGCGGCTTTTTGCCCAACCTGACGATACCCAATATGATTCTTCGCCTGCGATCCGCTCATTTCACCTAGTACGACTATGGTACGTCCATATCCATCATCTGATTTGACACCACCCAGCCAATCGAGAGCGTCTAACGTAGATTCTGTATTGGCGCTATAGGTATCGTCAATCAGTAAACAATTTGACTTACCACTCAGCGGGTTCATGCGTCCCGGCAGAGGTCTTAATTCTGAGAGGGTATCGATAGACTCTTCAATTGAGATTTCATAATGTAATCCAACAGCAATGGCGCTCAGGATACCGTAGATACTTTGCTTGCCCAGTACAGGGATACGATGTGCGATGGTGCGCTCACCCATTGATCTGAGGTCGAAGCCAACATTTTCCAAACCGACGACTGTGCCATATGCCATGATATCCGCATCAAAACTTGTAATGCCCAATGTGCGAATTTGTGCATAGGTACGATTCGCCAGTGCCCGCACACGATCAATATCGAAATTGAGGATTGCCAAGCCTGTCTCGCCTAGTTGTTCGATCAGGGTTTCCTGCTCGCGTATGACAAGCTCGGT
Source organism: Anaerolineae bacterium (assembly GCA_034435575.1). Taxonomy (GTDB): domain Bacteria; phylum Chloroflexota; class Anaerolineae; order Aggregatilineales; family Phototrophicaceae; genus JAVJSU01. The sequence continues at coordinate 13,801 of DAOTXB010000764.1, read as the reverse complement.
GGATTCAAATGTGTTTGAGCTAAGGTCACCTAGATGTGTCAAAACACCAACATCAGGTTTGATGGCATTTACCATCGTTGCCATTTCGCCAGGATGTGTGGTTGCCAGCTTGAGCACGACAAAATCGTGTGACGGTTTCAGCCCGGCTAGTGCCAATGGTAAACTAATTTTTCCGTGCTGATCGATTGTGTCTTTGTGGACACTGTAGCGGGTTTCTAACACCTGTGTGATGGCTTGGATGGCTAAAGATTTGCCGGTGGAGCCAGTAACAGCAATGACCTTAACGCCGGTTTTGCGGATGACATAGCCCGCCCATGCCATGAGAGCATCTATCGTATCGCGCACGATAACCACCGATACACCGGATGTGTCTGTGTTAGGCGGTGATGTACAAATCACACCGTCCGCACCGTTGGCGATTGCCTCATCTATATAGAGGTGTGTATCACCACGATCCGTTCGTAATGCAAGAAATAGTGACCCCGATGTCGCAAGGCTCGGATTTGTGCAGAAACTAGTAAAAATTTGCGCGCCAGGTTCACCAAAAAGTTGCCCGTTTGAGGCTTCGAGTATGTCGTATAGGCTAATCATGAAAAAAGTATAGCATTGACTGAATTGCTACGCTATAGACTGAGGTTTTATTCTTGCAATGTCGTCAATCTTCCTTATTGGTATAGATGAGGCTGTTCAAAATGAGGATACTGGTCTTTTTGATACGAGGCATTATGCACTGTATAATTGCCCCGTTTGAGGTTACCCTAAACACATTATGGTGAATTTATGCACCATTGCCGAAACTAATGTGTCGATAGTGCGTTTAGCTATTATGACACCATGACTCTCACATAGGGCAATATTGCATGTCTTTTGAATTTGAACTTCTCGCAACAGATGGTAATGCACGTGCAGGAATTTTACATACCCCGCATGGCGATATTCCCACACCAATATTTGCTCCTGTAGGTACTGTGGCAAGTGTCAAGGCAGTCACCCCGCGTGACCTTGACGCTATCGGCGCTTCGCTGATCCTCGCCAATACCTACCATTTACATCTTCGTCCGGGCGATGATCTTATCCGTGAGATGGGTGGCTTACACCAATTCATGGCATGGGATGGTCCAATCCTCACCGATTCCGGCGGTTTTCAGGTATTTAGCCTGACCCAAATTAATAAGATCGATGACGATGGCGTGACATTTCGCAGTCATATTGACGGCAGTAAATTGCGCTTCACTCCCGAAGTCTCTATGCAAATTCAAGAGAATCTTGGTGCAGATATTATCATGTGCTTTGATGAATGTCCTGCGCCTGTAAATCGCGATGTCGTAACAGCGGCGGTGGATCGTACCCATGCGTGGGCAGTGCGTTGTAGGGAAGCACATCCTGATGATTCTGTACAAGCCTTATTTGGTATCGTGCAGGGCGGGATCTTCCCGGATTTGCGTCAAAAATCGGCTGAATTCCTTAAAACGCTAGATTTTCCGGGCTATGCGCTCGGTGGGCTAGCCGTTGGCGAAACCAAACCACAAATGTATGCAACGCTTGACGACACTATGCCCTACATGCCACAGGATAAACCACGGTATTTGATGGGTGTTGGTGAACCAGATGATCTTGCCGAAGCGGTGTTGCGCGGTATTGATATGTTTGATTGTGTGATGCCTACGCGTGTTGCACGGCACGGCGCGGCGCTCACCCCTGTTGGGCGTATAAACGTCCGAAATCTGGAGCATGCCCGCGATACACAACCTTTAGATGCAACGTGCGATTGCTATACATGCACAACGTTTAGCAGAGCTTATCTCCGTCATCTTGTCCACGCTAAAGAATTACTTGCACATCAGCTTCTCTCCATCCATAATATTCGCTTTCTTATCCGGCATATGGAGCGAATGCGTCAGGCGATTATGGAGGGCAACCTCGCCGTTTATGCTGACAACTTCTTAAATCAATATTTACAACGCACTTAGAGACACGACTCCGTTATGCGACGCGCTAAACGTACTCTCGCTATTCTAGCTTTAACAACCACACTCGTTGGGTGTAGTTCTGCAACTATGCCAGCAAATACCCCTGCAATTTCCCCGGAAACGCTACAGATTTATACCACAAGTTCCACACGTCCCCTCATAAACTCGTTTGCTCCTGCTTATAGCGAACTCTTCCCCAACATCACCTTAGAAAGTCGTAGTGCAAATTATGATAATTTACGCTCTGCATTAAATAGCGGAGAAATGCCCTATTTTGTGACCAATCATTTGCCACAAGAGAGCGCTTTATGGTCTGCGCCTATCGGACAAGATGCCTTAACCATCATTGCACACCCTGATTTCCCATTAACGGGACTTTCATTAGATGAGTTGCGGGCAATTTATCAAGGGCGTTTTCAAGACCTTGAGATGGGTGCAAATATGATTACAGGCGTTGTTCTATTGAGCCGTGAAGATGGATCGGGTACACGCGCTGAATTTGAACGATTAGTGATGGGTGAGCGAACGATTTTACAAGCGTCGCGGGTTGCGTCATCTTCCCAGTCTATGATCGATGGTGTGGCAAATACACCCAATGCAATTGGTTTCGTGTCGATGGGCTATTTAAATGCAACTGGGCAGAATACACGCGTTAAGGTACTCGCAGTAGATGCGGTGATCCCTTCGCAGGCTACAATTATCGACAGTACATACCCACTGCGTAACACCATTTTTGTGATTGGTAATGTAGAACCACAGGGTGCTAATCGTCAGTTTGTCACATGGGCACAAAGCCCGGCGGGACAAATGATTGTGAGTAGACATTACGCACCGTTTATTCCCTGATGAATTGAGTGAATTACTGTACGGGGTAGGTGAGCAGTACGGTAAAAAGCAAAATCAAGAAGAAGACCCACAACAATGTCAGTGACATATCTCTAAAGCCACGTAAACGAGATCGACGTTTTTCCATTAGAAGGTCAGTTTTCCGAATGCGATACAATGCGCCCGCCGCGTATGCATTATTCGGGTTAATCCGCAACACATTGTCCAGGCAAATTGAACTTTGGTCCAGTGTTTCTACGACCACACTCAACCATAACCATGCATCCTCGAAATCGTTATTTTCGCGGATAAGCTCCCGCAATAATTCACGGGCTTTTTCGTGTTGATTTAATTTGACGAATTCAATCGCATCAATCAATTTGTCGATACGTTGTGTATGTTCACTCATGGACGGATAGGTTGCTATCAAATCTATGTTTGTAATCCATCCATGAGCATACATGATTTATAGGGCTTATGCATCTATAAATTGGCTAGATATGCCTATCCTGCGAGTACTGCTTCAATTTCATTGGCGATAGAACCGGGACTAAGCGCGAAAGAGAAGCGTCGAATAAGTTGCCCATTGGAATCGATCAAATAACGGGAAACAGTGTGATCTACTGTGTAAATGCCCGGTGCAGATTCTGGCTGTGCTTCATAGGTGAGATCATAATCTGAGGCAATTCGTGTTAATTCGGCATCATTCCCGACCAGCCCAATAAACGACTCATTAAAACGATTCATATAGGCATCAAGTGCTTCAACCGTATCGCGTTCAGGGTCAACGGTGACAAAAACAAAATTGACCTGTTCAGCATCGTCGCCCAGTAGCTCCTGAATGCTTTGAAAATCGAGCATTGTCGGCGGGCAAAAATCAGGACAGTTGATATAACCAAAATAAACCAGTGCGAGTTCGCCTTCGAGGTTGCTCCGACTAAAATCTTCACCTGTCGTTGCGGTAAATGTGAAATCTTCCAGCACACAACCGGGATTAATATCAAGAATCCCTGTATCGTCAATCGCAAGGTCAATGTCATTGCAAAGCTGTGGTTCCAACGGGGTAACATCGTCGCTGTTATTCGTATTCGTCACTAGCGCAAAGGCAATCATCACACCAATACCAATGATGATAAAACCGCCGAGAATGAGTACGGCGTTGTTAGATTTAGGGGGTGTTGGGGTCATATTATTCCTTGTGTTTATTTTTGGGTTAGTTAGAAGTATTTGTGATGCTGTTCGCCTCATCTAACAGGGCTTCAACATCGCGCATAATCGTGAGATAAGTTGTGCCATAGCCATAGATACGCGACAGGTGACCATCAGAGTTAATGAGATAGGTATAGGTCGTGTGGTCACAGGCATAATAGGCATCTGGATTTTCTGGATCAAAATGCACTTCAAATTCTAAACCATAATCCACGCCAATTGTTCGTAATTGCGCTTCTTCGCCAGTTAAGCCGACAAATTGTGGATTATATCGATTCAGATAATCACCGATAGCCTGTGGTGTGTCCCGGCGCGGATCAATGCTGACGAAAACGAAAGTTAAATCATCGGTTTGTGTGCCAGGGTTACGGGCGATAGACATAAAGTCGATGAGTGTCGTCGGGCAAAAGTCAGGGCAATTGATATAGCCAAAATAGAGCAAAACCGGCTTCCCCTGTAAATCACTTAGCGATAAGTTTTCCCCTGTGGAGGCTGTGAGTGTGAAGTCTTCAAGAATGCAACCATTTTCAAAGATACGTACATTATCCTCATTTAGTGAATGATCGACTGTGGCACAGGGGCGTGGGCTTGTGTCTATGTTAGGCGTTTGGCTGATTTGATTAATCGCAAATAATCCAATCACCAGCGTGCTTATCACGATGCCAGCACCAAATATCCGCTTTTTCATCCCCTTTATCTGAAGGATCATTTTGCAGTCCTCATAACTTTATGAATTGTAACCAAACACAGCATAGCATATAAATTTGTGCCTGATTACGAAGCACTCGTGTGCGGATTACACAGACTTAGCCGTCCATCTCCATGCTCATATCCATCGGGGCACTTTCCAGAATGGGTACACCGATAATAATTTCTAAGCCAGATTCAAACACAAGTGTGGCGGTAATTGCGTCACCGGTGATGAAGTCACGGGTTAAGCCCATCACCATCACATGATCGCCACCTTGTTGCAATGATGCGCTCTCGCCTGCATTGATGACAAGCCCATCTTCCAATTCACTCATCCGCATCACATCATTTTCGATGGTAGTTTCGTGAATTTGCGTGATGTCAGTCGCGGGTGTACGCACAGCAATCAGTCGTTCATCCGTATTGCTCAGATTAATGATGTTCATATAAATTGCGCTCGGTGGAATAGCGATTGAGGGGTCAGGTGTGCTTTCCATTTCCATCCCGTCCATGTCCATATCTGTCATCTCACCGAAGCGGGTAGCGCGTGCCCATGCATCCATTACAAATAGCGTGTTATTATTTTCTGGCGCTTCTTCTAATACCGATGCACCGATGAGAACTGTGCTGGTATTATCGGTTTGCTCGCCGTCACTAACTGTGGCGAAGGTCAACTCAACCGCAATAGCATCACCGACAAAAAGATCATCCTCCAAACCAAGAAGCATAAGGTGTAATCCACCCTGTTCCAATGTGACTGTTTCGCCGGATGCAATAAGCAGTCCATCTTCTAATTCGCGCATTCGCATTACATCGTCTTCAACGGTGGTTTCGTGAATTTGCATCTCAGCCGTTTGGGGAGAGGTCGCGGTGATTAGCTGATAGTCGGTGTCAGAAATATTGGTGATGGTCATGTAGACTGCACTAGGCGGGATAGAAATCTCTGCTTCAGGTGTGCTTTCCATATCGTCGTTCATATCCATACCGTCCATCGGTTGGAGATTTGTCGGACGCGCCCACACGTTGCCAATCAACAATTCCGGGGACATGGTATCCATCATCATGCTATCGCCCTGTGCAAACGAAGATATGCCACTCAAGCAAATCATCGTTAGGCAGGATACAATCATTAAGACTTTACTTCTCATTACTAGTAGATCCTCTCTAGCGTAATTTTCGGCAATTTTTTGTCAGTGTTACGTATTCGTGAAAATTATAACAGATGACAGGCTGATTGTTATAATAAGTTTTGTAAAATAATATTTTTGTACTGTCCTTATTGATATGCGACACCTAAGACAACGAGGGTGATGTGGTATAATTCCACGCACACAAGCTGTTTCTATAGTTACCATTTGCTCACATTACAATCAGGAGTTACAACCATGCGTAATTTCCAAACGCTTGATAAAGTTGATGTTGATTCGGAAACTAAAATTATCTATCTGTCTACGACATCTTCTGGAGCACTGGGCGCGCCAAAATTAGCGATGCGCCGTGAAGGTGGCTATATTACGATTTCTGCTAGCTATGGTCCATTGGAGATTGCCCTACGCCCGCGCTTTGCAGAGATGTCCCGCGTATTAAGCCGATTGCGCCCAGTACAAGGATTACAAACCACCCGTCAGGTGGGCACAGGGCAGGCTTATGTCGCCTTTGGTTTACAGTCAGATGGTAGCCTTGTGGTTCGTCCCACGATTGTCGCGGATGCAACAGGGTTGATGGCGTTTAATTTGTTGCTTACAGATGAGGTGCGTCAGCAATTGTTTGACTGGTTGCCAGCAGAGGAATAGTAACGATTATCGCCTTGCGTGGTCGTTAATTTGTCGTTACACTAAAGGTCGTTAACAATAGAGTAATCGGTGAAGAGAGTGTTTGATGATTTTGTCCTAAAATTGGTCAAAGTCAGCTAAACCGCCGAAGGTGCAAGCGCAAAGTTGTATTTTTTTGCGCGAAACTCTCAGGCGAAAGGATTCCCCGATTGTAACCATCTGGAAGTAGAAATGTGCTACCAACAGGCGGACAGTGTACACTATATGCTGTTCGCTTTTTTATTTCACAACTCGACTTTATCCAGAGGGAAAAGGAGTATTCAATGGCAGATTTAAAATATCCAGATGATCTTAAATATGCTGAGAGTGATGAGTGGGTGCGTATCGACGGTGATACCGCCACAATTGGCATCTCGGATTATGCACAGGATGCGCTTAATGACATTGTTTATGTTGAATTACCCGATGTCGGCGCAACTTTTAGCAAAGGTGAGGTATTCGGTTCAGTGGAGTCGGTCAAAGCCGCATCAGATCTGGTCATTCCGGTTGCTGGTGAAATAACCGAGGTGAATAGCGCGTTGGAAGACGAACCTGAAGTTATCAACGCTGATCCATATGATGAGGGGTGGGTTATTAAGGTAAAGCTCAGTGGCGATGCTGATACCAGTGACCTGATGGATGCCAAAAATTACGGCGCGTTCAACGAAGATCGCTAAATGCCACGAATATCCGTTGTCCTGCCTGTAACGATAATTATCGGCAGGACGATGTCATTTTGTAGACCGATAACGAGGAGTAGGTGATGGGTAAAATTGTCTCCATACAGGTCGGTATGCCAGACACGCACGGAACAGCAGATGCAGAAAATCCATTAGAACGCCCCTGGACATCTGCAATATTCAAATATCCGGTAGAAGGTGCCGTATGGATGGGCAAAATCAATATCGAAGGTGACGGTCAAGCGGATTTACGCGTACACGGCGGTGCAGATAAAGCGGTCATGATATATGCGCTGGAGCATTACGATTATTGGCGTAATGTCTTGCCGGATATCGCATGGGGCAATGGTGGATTTGGCGAGAATTTGACCGTTGATGGGCAAAATGAACACACCGTTTGCATTGGCGACATCTATACAATTGGTGAGGCAAAGGTAGAAGTATCGCAATCCCGCGAACCATGCTGGAAATTAGCACGACGTTGGACACTCAAAGACCTGACCGCCCGTGTAACCGAAAATGGCTATTCTGGCTGGTATGTGCGTGTATTAGAAGAAGGCAATATCGAAGCAGGTATGACGATGACATTGCTTGAACGTCCACATCCTGAGTGGTCGGTTGCGCGCATGAAAGAGGTCTGGCAACGTTCTGGCAAAGACCCTGAATTTGCGAAAGTCTATGGGCTTGAACTGGCGAAGTTACCCGCACTGGCGGATAACTGGCGCACATGGTTACATCAACAAACAGAGAAAAACCACTAAAATAATCAACAGAATCAACAGTCAACATTATTTCATTGTGAGGCAAAGTAAGCGAACATGAGCTATATCCCCCATACTGATGTCGAACGTCAGCAGATGTTGTCTGCGATTGGCGTGACGACAATTGAAGACTTATTTGAGGCAGTCCCTGCTAGTCACCGTTTCCCTAAATTAGATTTACCCGCACCAATGAGTGAGATGGAAGTCGCGGCGGAGATGCAGGCGCTTGCCGAAGCGAACGAACATGCCGGAGATTTTGCGCTGTTTCGTGGGGCAGGGGCATATCATCATTTTGTCCCATCTGTGGTGAATCACATTTTGACGCGTGGCGAATTTTATACGGCTTATACACCATATCAACCGGAGATGAGTCAGGGTACATTGCAATCCATCTATGAATATCAGAGCATGATGTGTGCGCTGACCGGCATGGACGCGGCGAATGCCAGTCATTATGACGGCGCGACCAGCCTTGCAGAAGCAATTACGATGGCGCTAGAGGTCACCCGTCACAAACGCAAGAAAGTTGTGCTCAGTCCGGGCATTCACCCGCAATATCGTGAGGTTGTCCGTACCTATAATCAGGGGCGTGACATCGAAATTGTCGGTGATGAAGATGGCAAAGCGACATTAGACGACTTACGCAACCTTATTGATAAAGACACAGCAATGGTCGCGTTATCATATCCAAATTTCTTCGGGCAAATTCAGGATATTAAAGCCTTTGCAGAAACTGTCAAAGAAGCAGGGGCGTTGCTCGTATTAGTCGTCAATCCCTTGATGCTCGGCTTGTTTAAAAGTCCGGGTGAACTTGGCGCGGATATTGTCGTTGGGGAAGGGCAACCGCTCGGCGTGCCGTTGAGCTATGGCGGTCCCTATCTCGGCTTCTTCGCCACGAAGGAAAAGTATGTCCGTAAAATCGCTGGACGCATCATTGGGGAGACCGTCGATATGGATGGACGCAAATCCTACGTGATGACATTGCGCCCGCGCGAACAGGATATTCGTCGTGAAAAAGCTACCAGCAATATTTGCACCAATCAGGGATTGATGGCGCTTGCCGCGTCGGTGTATCTGGCGTTAATGGGCAAAACGGGCATGCGCGAGGTCGGTAAACTCAATTACCATAAAGCCCACTACGCCGCCGATCAAATCGACACACTTGAGGGGTATAGTGTGGTGCGTGATCTACCGTTCTTCAACGAATTTATGGTGAAAACGCCTGTTTCGGTGAAGGAAGTCAACGAAAAATTGATCGACAATGGCATTATTGGTGGATACGATCTCGGTGATGATTATCCCCATTTGAAAGATCACATGCTGATGTGTGTAACCGAGATGAACAGCAAAGCGGAAATTGATGTATTGGTAGATGTGTTGCGGGAGTTGAAGTAAATGTCTTTACAAAGGCTTGAACCATTAATTTATGACCAGAGCATTTCGGGGCGGGTTGGCGTGAACCTGCCTGCATGTGATGTGCCGGAGAGTGATTTACCGGATGCACTCATTCGTGATGATGTCGCCTTGCCGGAAGTGAGCGAATTGCAGGCGGTGCGCCACTTTGTCAATCTGAGCCAACTCAATTATGCGATTGACAAAGGCTTTTATCCGCTGGGGTCATGTACGATGAAGTACAACCCCAAGCTCAATGAAGATATGGCGCGTTTGTCCGGTCTAGCATTGTTACACCCACTGACCGACCCCGAAGGTTCACAGGGTGCGCTGGGATTGATGTATACTTTGCAGAATTGGCTAGCAGAGGTTGCCGGTTTCGCGGGGGTTAGCCTGACACCTGCCGCAGGTGCTCAGGGCGAATTCGCTGGAATTTTGATGATCCGTAAATATCATCTTGATCGTGGTGACACCCAACGTACTAAAATCCTTGTGCCCAATAGCGCACACGGCACCAATCCGGCAACCGTGACAATGGCGGGCTTGGATGTCATCGAATTACCGTCTGATGACGATGGTAATGTAGATTTGAGTGCCCTAAAAGAAGCGTGTGAGGGCGACAAGGGCAAAGAGATCGCCGGTATGATGATTACGGTGCCCAGTACGCTCGGGTTGTTTGAACGTCATATTCTGGATGTGGTCAAGACCGTGCATGACTGTGGCGGTTTGATGTACATGGATGGCGCAAACATGAACGCCTTGATGGGCGCGGTTAAGCCGGGGGAATTGGGCTTCGATGTGATGCACTATAACCTGCACAAGACTTTCTCCACACCACATGGGGGAGGCGGTCCCGGTTGTGGTGCAATTGGTGTTGCGGAACGTCTGATGGATTATCGTCCCGGACCTGTCGTCGAAATTGTGGAAGATGTCGATGATGAAAACGATGCCCCGCTGTATGGATTGGTCACCCCGCCCAAGACTATCGGGCGTTTGAAGGCGTTTAACGGCAACTTCGGGATGCATATCCGTGCCTACGCTTATATTCGTGTGTATGGTGGCGAAGGCTTGAAAGATGTCAGCCGTCATGCGGTGCTGAACGCGAATTATATCCGTGCCAATTTGCTGGATACTTACAAAATACCGTATCCGCGCATTTGCGGTCACGAATTTGTGCTAGAAGGGCGCTTTCCAGAAGCCGAAGGCATTCATGCGCTGGATATTTCTAAGCGGTTGATGGATTATGGGTATCATCCACCGACCAACTACTTCCCGTTGATTGTACACGAAGCATTGTTGATTGAGCCGACAGAGACGGAAGACAAGGCAACGTTGGATGCGTTTATCGACGCGATGAAAAAGATCGCTCAAGAAGCGAAAGAAAACCCTGATCTGCTCAATAGCGCTCCGCATACCATGCCGGTATCACGCCTTGATGAAGTGCGGGCGGCGAAGCAATTGGTGTTATGTTGTGCGCCTGTGATGAAGAGTATTTCTGGCTAGTAGGATAACGAATTGCAATAAACAAAAGCGGTGTGATCGACCATGACCACACCGCTTTTTTGTTAGATCAAAGTGGATATTTGTATTTACTCAACGATAGCAAACTCATCAATAGCCGGGATGAGGAGCACATCGTAAAGGGCTTCGCGCTGGTCTTCATCACCAGCAACCAGACCGATGATATAGGCTTGCTCCTCAATTTCTGCGATGGCGAATAAGGTATACACGTTCTGTGATGGATTCTCAATTTCGTAGATTTTCCATACGATGCTATTGACTTCATAGAATGCTGTGGGTTCGGGCATTGCGTCATAACCATAAAAACCATCAGTGAGCACGATGCGGTGCAGGTAGCCGAGAAGTCCATCGTCAGGTACACGATACGCGAGCTGATACTGTGCCCCGCCTGCGAGCACCGCAAACACCACATCATCAATGCGATCCCAACCTTCTGGTTGAATGCCGCTGATACCAAGTGTTTCATCTGCGAACGGCACAAGGGTAACGTTCGCGGCGGTGATGGGTTCGTCAAGCGTGGTTTGTTCCGGTAAGGTCGCGTCTATATCATCCAATGGTGGAATTTGTGCGGCGAATTCCTCCACGCCCGGAATTTCTACAATCGCAAATTCCATGCCCATCGTGTCGATACACGCGGTATCCGGTTGTAGATTTGGATTATCGATAAATTGCAAGACGACTTCCATCGGGCAACCACCATCTAACGTAACGCCGTGCCCGCTGGCAGGGAATTCGTAGTTATAGAAGTTGGTCAATGTTTCTGCGACGGTATCCGCAAATTCAACGGGTGTGACGGGATCATATTCACCACTGAGCAATAATGTCGGGATGTCACTTGCCACCGGATCAATCGTCAAATCGGTTGAGTATTCCAGCCCAGCTGTCCAATCTTCGCACAAACGGATAATTTCATAGGGCGACACATCTTCTGCTTCGATGTACTCACCGGCTACCTGAGAAACGCCCGCAATCGTTTCGTCAATCAGATTTTCGGTAATAAATGGTCCATCTTCCTGACAAACGACTGAATATAACATGCCATCATAGAAACCCGTTAACTGGTCAACCTGTGCGGCACGGATCAGCGCGAGGCGACGATAATCTCCTAAGGCTAGTTCATAGATATATAGCGGGATAATTGGTGCGGCATCGGTGATGTAAAACAGCGTGATGATGGTACGCATGGCATCACTACCGTCAATGATGGCATCATAGGTACTGCCATCCTGTAAGACAAGTTCAACGGTGATCGGTTCTTCGTTCCACGCATTAGCCAATGCAAAGGTCAATGCTTCAAGATTAGGATACGAAGCCGCGCACTCTGCATCTGCTTCACAGGCGGCAAACATCGTGTCAAACGCATTTTGAATCTGATTGATCTGTCCAGCAACAGAGAATTGGATGGATGCGGGATCAACCACACCATCAAGAATTGAACTCCGCAAAATTTCTGGGTGATCGCGCATGATAACCTGACCGAGCAGGGAACCATACGAAATACCAAGCGCGTTGATTTGCTCATAACCGAGGGCGGTCACAATATCACGCACGTCAGCGGCGTTTTCCGTGGTGTTATAACCGCTTAGGTCAATCCCTTGCGCTAAATATTGGGCGCGACAAGAGAATACAGAGTCGAAGAACAGTTCATTTTCTTCAGCATCCGTGACTTCGCGCTGGAGCAAGTCAATTTCAAGGTCAATATTATCCTGACAGAATAGGTTCGGTTCAGAAAAGCCGATACCACGCTGATCGAAGAAGATAATGTCACGGTTCGCCGAATCCATCAGGCTAAATTGGTTCTCGTACAGACCCGGCAAACTGCCGATAGTCTCGCCACCGGGACCACCGTCAAGATAGATGATCGGGTCGGGTTGCGGGTTAGCACTTTGTGTACGGACAACGGCAACGGCTAAACGGATGTCGGTGGTATTATCTGGATTGGTACGATTTTCCGGCACGGTGACAAAACCGCAGTCAATGGTCACGCCATCTGGTATATCAAATTGGCAGGCGGTTGGCTCGAAGGTAGGTGTTGCACCCTCTTGTGCGCCAACGGTAATTACAGTAAAACTCAGTAATAAAACAACGATACTACTCAACATTAGTGATTTTACGCGCATAAATGTCTCCAAATCGAGATTGGTTTACCTTATCATTATAGTCAGTTTGAGGATGATTTGCCCGTCTTTAAATTGATTAAAACATGAGTATTTGGTGGGTTTTCTTACGGTGTGAGGAAACAATGTCTAAGATTATTCTATTTCATTATACGTTTTCCCAAAATCTTGAAAGTATTATTGATCATGGATTACGTCCTTCGCTGGCTTCAAACGGTGATGCTCAATGGGGAGATGGTCAATATTTTACTGACTTAAGCCCTGATGAGATTGCCCAGAAAACTCGTTATCATGTCTCATATGCGTTGTTTAAGACACCTTGGATGTGGGGTGGGCAACCACCTTTACCGCCAATCGGTTGGCTAGAAGTGAGTTTAGATGCTGGTGCTATTCAACGTGTAGCCCCCTTATTTGGTAAACAGTTTAAACAAAGATCAATATTTCTTCTAGAAAATACCAAAATATTCAATGTTAACCTTGTCTTAAACCGTATCGGCGGTCCGTTGGCGTTTCAATCAAGCCCTTCTGGTCATCAATAAGCACAGAAATCGTTTATAATAGACTTAAATTGGTAGAGGTGAAATCAACAATGCAAGAATTAACATGGTTAGATACGCATATTGGCTCTATGGAACGTAGCACTGAACTGATTAATCAATTCCATTGGAATATTTCCTGTACTAAAAGCGGACAACAATGGTTGGTCAAAGCTGGCGAAAAGGTCATATTACGTACTGATTCGCGTGAGTCGTTGGATTCATTTCTGTATGGTATGGCGTTGGCTTATTCAATAGTGCCTGAAAACTTGAAAACGCAGTTCATTTC
>DAOTXB010000763.1:0-2095 GCA_034435575.1 Anaerolineae bacterium | reverse complement strand
CCATCATTGAACGGCTCACCGACCAAAAAGAATTTACAGGAAACAGCCATGACTAACCTAACTGCCTCAACATTCGATTCAAAACGTCCACGATCTTATCGTCTACCGACAACAGTAGCTGTAGCAACCCTGGTTACAGTTTTTTTTGTGACAGTATTAATCAGTTTTGGAAGTTTGCCCGGAAACACTACGCATAGTAATGCAACCGGACTCACACCTTTACAAGAACAAGCCGACGAGGAGATTGATATCGAAGCATTGTTTGATCGTTACCTCAACGATGTAATGCAGAATGGGCACATCAGTGAGATTGACACAATTCTGAGTCCAGAGCATAGTCTTTTTATTCTTCACGATAACAGAACAACCAATCTAAATGAAACGCTTGATTTTTTATTAGAACTCAGTGAACTCATTGAACATATCGACATAATTGATACAATCACTGATGAAAACAGCATCTGGGCGCGGTTAGACATCTCAATTGAGGTTGATGGGAGTTCTAAATCCGCTATTATTGTCGCTTATGTTGATCGTGATACAGGTGTCTTCACGGAAACACATCTTGCTATTGCTTCGTTTGGGCTTGAACTCATGCTCTTGCGTCAGCAAAATGTTGATTCTGGACAGCGACGTATTGATGCATTTCGTCGAGAGAATAATATTAGTATCGCACAACAGGCGATAGAAATCTTCTGGTCACAGTCTTCTTCATTGAATGAGTCAGATTTAGAGATGCTCGCAACGCTTTATGAACCGGATTATCAGTTGCATGTCAATGACGAGACACGGACTGTTTTACAGGCACAGGATGACAGACCCCTCACCGAATTTTTACAGGTTGTACGGGCAAATCTCAGAGCTATTAACCCACAAATTCACCTGACTGAATTTATAGATATCTATGCTTCAGGAAATTATGTATTCGCGGATGTAACCTTACAATCTACAGTCAACGAAGAAGCGAGGACAGTCATGGTGAGTTTCGTCTATCGAGTAGTGGATGATGTCATTGTAGAAGAATGGTGGTCGAGTGATATTGACCTGTTACAATTCGCCACTGCTGATGATTAAATCGTATTGACTTATGAGATAGTGAACGGCGAGTCACACGGCTCGTCGTTTTTTATGCTTTATCACACGTTCCCTCCAATCCGTATCATCTGCATCTCACCTGAAAATGGTATCATCGGAGAAAATTACGTGAGAGGACACACATCATGAGCGAACAACTACGATGGGGGATTTTAAGCACCGCTAACATCGGACGTAAGAAGGTTATTCCAGCGATTCAAGCATCATCAAACGGCGTTGCTCACGCTGTCGCCAGCCGAGAGTTGGAACGCGCTCGTGCCTTTGCGGACGAACTGAACATCCCCAACGCCTATGGCACTTACGATGAACTCATCAATGATCCTGAAGTTGACGCGATTTACATCCCCACACCCAACAGCGAACACGCCGAATGGAGTATCAAATGCGCGAAGGCGGGCAAGCCTACGTTATGTGAGAAACCCCTCGCCAGTAATAGTGAAGAAGCGCAACGCATGGTCGATACCTTCGCCGAAAAAGGCGTGTTATTCGCGGAAGCATTTATGTACCGCTTTCATCCGCAGACAGTGACGGTCAAGCAGATGATTGAGGATGGTGCCATCGGCGACCTGAAAACGATGAGCGCGACCTTCACCTTTTCGATCAATGACCCGGAAAATGTGCGCCTGAGCAAAGACCTCGCCGGAGGTGCATTGATGGACGTGGGCTGTTATTGTATCAACGTCATGCGTCATATGACGGATGCAGAACCTTATCGTGTGCAAGCATTGGCGGACATGGGCGAACAATCCGGTGTTGATGAAGCATTAACGGGTGTGCTGGCATTTTCCGATGGTGTGATGGGGCATTTCGATTGTAGCCTGCGCGCCCATCGCACCCATACCTACGACTTACGCGGAACAACCGGACGCATCAGGGTTGATGAAGGCTTTGTCATGGCAGATACGGCAGAAACCGTGATTCATTATTGGCAGGATAACGACTATGAGCAAATAACGATTTCTCCGGCTGATTCCTATCAAATTATGGTGGAAGATTTTGC
>DAOTXB010000762.1:0-2823 GCA_034435575.1 Anaerolineae bacterium | reverse complement strand
GAGTTCTATCAATGCGATGCAGACATTGTTGGTGTTGGAGAAATGACCGCAGAAGCCGAAGTATTGGGTGTGGTGTATACCGCGTTGCGTCGTCTTGGCTTTGACCAATTTGAGATCAAGATCAACCATCGCCAATTATTGACCGTCATGGGGCAATATTCCGGTGTCCCGGATGAGCAATTGCCAGACCTCTATCGTAGTGTCGACAAATTTGACAAGATTGGCGCAAGCGGTGTCCAGAAGGAGCTTGAACAGCGCGGAATTGGCGCGGATGTTGTCACACGCATGATGGCACTGATCACATCCCAGAAGCCCGGACTTGAGAATCTCGACTTCCTCGAATCTGAACTAGGTGACTATCCACAGGCGAAGGAGAGCATCGCAGAATTGCGCCTTCTCGCAGACCACATGACCGCCAGTGGCATCCCACAGGACTTCTATGCGATTGACTTCACGATGGTGCGCGGACTGGGCTATTATACGGGTCCCATCTTTGAAGCGATCATCACGGAGCCAAATCTCGGCAGTATCATGGGGGGTGGGCGCTACGATGACCTCATCGGTCTATTTCGGCGCGAAAGCCTACCCACAACCGGCATCTCGCTTGGACTAGAACGCATCATTGATCTGATGGATGAACTCGACCTTTATCCGGCACACGTCGGTGGCACGGTGGTTGATGTGTTCGTGACGGTCTTCAACGATGACACGCGCGCCGCATCTACACAGCTTGCCAGCACATTACGACAAGCAGGCATCAACACCGAACTTTACATGGAAAACAAGAAGCTCGGTAAGCAATTCGGGATTGCGGATAAGAAAGGGATTCCAGTAGTCGCTGTGCTCGGTCCTGATGAAGTGCAATCTGGCGTGGTCACCCTGCGCCGGCTCAACGACGGTCAGGAAATCACAATTGAGCAAGTACAAGCCGCCGAAACAGCCCGAGAACTCCTCGCATAAAGCCCAATACATCGTGTTTAAATTTTTTGCAACGACCGGATTTGTCAAGTACAATCCGGTTTGTTGTCTTTGAAAATTAATTTAGAACCATTTTCGTAGATAACACGTATACCTCTATGTGGCACAGTAATCACCCTGCCACATTAGCGTCCATTTATTAGGAGAATAATTTTATGATTACGAAAGAAACAGCCAGCAAGGTTCTGGCAAAAGCCATGCGGAACGGTGCCGATCTGGCGGAGATTTATATTGAAGATACCATGCAAATGAACCTGTCCATGCAAGAATCCAAGCTGGAACGCGCCATTCGAGGTTCTGATCGTGGTGCAGGTGTTCGTGTCTTTTTTGGTAACCTGGTGACTTATGCCTTTACAGATGACCTGAGCGAAGAGAGTTTGCTCAAAGCCGCAGAAGCCGCCGGTGCCGCTGGAACTGGTAACGCGAAAAGTCAAATGATTGACTTAACCACTCAAGACAGTGCTCTCAATTTCCCTGTAGAAAAATCCTTTGATGCGATGTCCATTGCAGAAAAAGCGGATTTATTAAAACAAGTCGACGAAAAAGCGCGTGGATACAGTCCGCATGTTGTACAGGTTGTACCTGTATACCGCGAAAAACATCGTAAGGTGTGGATCTTCAATTCTGAAGGCATTGCTGTAGAGGATGACCGTAGCTTTACCGAATTTATGGTGAGCGTTAATGCACAAAAAGACGGCGTGTTCCAGAATGCCTTTAGCGGATTTGGCGGGCGTGTTGGTTTAGAACTATTCGACAATAACGATCCCATACAGCAAGCACAAGAAGCCGCTGAATCTGCGGTAAAAATGCTTGATGCGCGTCCCTGCCCCGCAGGAGAAATGACCGTCGTAATCTGTAACGGTTGGGGTGGTGTATTGTTTCATGAGGCTTGCGGACATCAAATGGAAGCAGATTTCATCACCAAAGGCAGTTCCGCCTACACCGGACGACGTGGCGAGAAAGTCGCCAATGAACTCATCACGGCGATTGATGATGGGACAATTCCGGGTCGGCGTGGCTCTCTGCGTTTTGATGATGACGGCGTAGAAGCCCGCAAAAACGTCTTGATTGATAAAGGCGTATTGATGGACTATATGTGGGATAAGGTCGAGGCGAGGCGCGAAGGACGCGAATCCACCGGCAATGGTCGCCGTGAGAGTTTCCGTCATATGCCGATGCCCCGCATGACCAACACCTATATTGATGCAGGTCCACATGATCCACAAGAAATTATTGAATCGGTCAACAAGGGCATTTACATCAAGAATATGTCCGGCGGTCAGGCAGATATCGCACGCGGTGATTATGTGTTCAACGCAACCGAGGCTTATTTGATCGAAGACGGCAAACTTACCGCACCGATTCGCAGTGCTACTGTTGCTGGGAATGGTCCTAAAACATTAGAAAGCATCGACATGGTCGGGACTGACCTTGCGCTTGACCCCGGTGTTGGCATGTGTGGTAAGGGGCAATCTGCCCGTGTGAGTGTCGGTCAGCCGACAGTACGTATCCCGCTGGCAAATGTCGGTGGTACAGACGGATAGATAAAAACGCCCTAACGATCACTTGATTGAATGACCAGACCATAAGGAGAAACCATAACATGACCGATTATCTTGCATTAGCACAACAAATTGTACATGATATCGTTAACGAAAACAGCAATGTAGAAGCGGAAGCGATCATCATTGAAGACACCGAAACCACAATCCGTGTGGATGGCGGCGAAGTTGAGCAATTATCGCAATCCGGGTCTAAAGGATTAGGGATTCGCGTGATTGACGGCGGTAAGGTCGGCTATTCGTACACATCCAGCTTCGATGATAGCGCGATTAAACAAACGAT
>DAOTXB010000761.1:0-1620 GCA_034435575.1 Anaerolineae bacterium | reverse complement strand
CGTGATACAACCGGGTGGCTCAATCCGCGATAGTGAGGTTATAGAAGCGGCAAATAAGGCAAATATTGCAATGGTGTTCACCGGCACACGTCACTTTCGTCATTAGAATTCTAGGCTTGCAGTTCAACAGAGCGATTGCTATAATGCGCGACATAGTATAGGCTTAATCTTACTAAATTTAACTGCCACCGTAGCTCAAATGGCAGAGCATACGCTTCGTAAGCGTGAGGTTATGGGTTCAAGTCCCATCGGTGGCTATTTTTAATCGCCCGCTCAGATGCATTCTAGCGGGCATACGCATGTATAGCAGGCAATCATGACCGCACAAACATCTAAACGAAAGCGTCCGGTAACCGTTGCAGTTGCAGGCGGCACAGGTTCAGGTAAAACGACCGTTTCCAATGCTTTATTAGACCGTATCGGGCATCACAACATCGCCTACTTCCCTCATGATGCCTACTACAAAGAATTAGATCATCTCCCCTCTGAACAACGCTTACGTATCAATTTCGATCATCCTGATGCACTTGATACAGAATTGCTTATCAAACACATTCAACAGGTGCAAAATTGGCAAGTTGCCGAACGCCCAATTTATGACTTCACCAAGCATCGCCGTACAGAAGAAACTGAGAGTGTAGGTCCACAGCCAATCATCCTGGTTGAAGGTATTTTGATCTTCGCAGAACCCAGATTGCGTGAATTATTCGATGTGAAAATCTTTGTGGATACAGACCCTGATTTACGCTTTATCCGTCGATTACAGCGTGATATTGCTGAACGCGGACGTACAACTGAATCTGTCATAAAACAGTATTTGGAAACGGTACGACCTATGCATCTTAAATTTGTTGAACCAAGTAAACGCTATGCAGATGTCATTATTCCTGAAGGCGGATTCAACATGGTTGCAATTGATATGCTATCTACTCGTATCCGTAGTATGCTTGAAGAAAATGAAGATTCCGCAATCTAAAAAGTTGATAATAATTTACTGCGGATATTGACTGTTCTTTTGCGATCGTGCTATACTGTCGCAAATTCTATAGTAAAGACTGTGAACGGAAGTAGTACGCATTTATCCATTGTGATAAGAGAATGCAGGTCATAGGCTGTAAACCTGCTCACAAAATGATGCCGAAGTCGTCCGGGAGTTGCTAACCTGAACATATAACTAGGGTTAGACGGGCACGCCCGTTATAGCGACAAGAGTGCCTGTGTTCACGCAGGAAACAAGGTGGTACCGCGAAAGTAAGCCTTTCGTCCTTGTCATTAAGGGCGGAAGGTTTTTTTGTTTACATCCGGTAATCTTAGCCGATTGAGGACTAAATGACGGTTAGTAACGATACAAATGAGTTTTACGACGCAATGGCAGAATACTATCCCTATTTTTACAGAGATTGGGAAACACAATTAGAACGCGAAGGATTGAGCTTACGTGCGCTTTTCCGCAACAAAGGCATCGAACGGGTATTGGATACCGGTTGTGGTGCAGGCACTCAAGCAGTGGCACTAGCGCAACTAGGGTTTGATGTAGTCGCCACAGATCCAAGTGCCGGTATGCTGAAAAAAGCCAACGAAATTGCCGAGCAATACGGCGTATTGGACGAACTCGAATTT
>DAOTXB010000760.1:0-9325 GCA_034435575.1 Anaerolineae bacterium | reverse complement strand
TAAGCAGGATGGCACGCTCTTCAACGAAGATGATCAGGAATTGCTGACAACCTTCGCCGGACAAGCCGCAATTGCGCTCGAAAATGCGCGTTTGTTCCAGGAAACCGACCAAGCGCTTCAATTACGTGTACAGGAACTAGAGGACTTACAACGGTTCTCAGAAGAACTCAGCCGTACCCTCAACTTAACTGAGGTCGCCGCTATTACTGTGCGTGGTGCGATGGCACGAACCAATGCCGCCGCCGGGTTGATCGCCCTCGTCAACGACGATGAAACGCAAATTCAAATTGTGAGTACATTCGGCTATATCGAAGAGATATTTCCGGAAGGTGTTTTTGACGGTGAACCGTGGGAAATTGAAAGCGGTATTATCAAACGTGTGTTACGTACCCGTCAGCCTGACCTCGCGCCAGATGTCGCCATTGACCCTGATTATCTCGACGGGTTACCGGGTTCGCTCAGTCAAATCACCATACCGATGATGTCCGGTGATCGCATCAGCGCTATTCTTGTGCTGGAAACTAACAAAGAACCGCGCTTTACCCTGCTTGATCAGGTTGCGGTCATGCGTATTGCAGAGCAAGCTTCTATTGCTATCGCCAACGCACAACTCTATGAACAGGTCGCCACAGCCAACGATACCAAGAGTGAATTTGTCGGTTTTGCGGCGCACGAGTTGAAGAACCCGTTAACTTCGGTCAAGGGTTATGCTTCGACGCTAACTAGTTCCATGACCGATCAACTCAACATCGGTCAAATCAAGGACTTCGCGGTTATCATCCAGAACAATGCCAACCGTATGCAGAGTATTATTGACGATTTGCGTGATATTGCCCGTCTCGATGCAGGTAAATTCCCGATTGAGCGTGAGCCAGCTCGTCTGGATAAAATCGTAGAAGACACACTTACCCCCTTCCAGAAGCAATTGGAAGAAAAAGAACAGACCATCGTCAATAATGTGGGCGAAGATCTGCCATTAGTTATGGCGGATAACAACAAGCTGATTCAGGTACTTACTAACTTCGTGAGTAATGCCTACAAATATAGCCCACCCGGAGCGACCATCACCATCAACGCAGAGGAACGCCCGCGTTATATCAACAGTAGAAATCAGAACATGGGCTCGGTGATGGAAATTTCTGTCTCGGATACAGGCATCGGCATGAGCGCCGATGACCTTAGCGCGCTGTTTAAGGAAGATTATTTCCGTAGTAGCAACACCGAAGCGCGTAAGCAAAAGGGTACTGGACTGGGCATGATTATCACCAAGCGTATCATCGAAGGGCATAATGGTGAGGTATGGGTAGATAGCGAGATCGAGAAAGGCACAACCTTCTCTTTTGTCATCCCACTTGCCCCGCGTGACCCGATGCAAACACAGGCAATGCAAACGACAGAAACCGAACCTGCGTCGGACTAAGTCCTGCGGTCATAGCATAGAATCGAAAACGCCCACGAGCATGTTCTCATGGGCGTTTATTTTTCTATGACCTGCTAAGGCGTGTTAGCTCAGGTGTGGTGTAATTTTGCTGAGTAGGCGTTCTTTTGGTTGGAAGCCGGTCACGCGGGCAACAGCTTCACCATCTTTGAACAGAATCAACGTCGGAATACCCATGATGCCATATTTCATCATAATATCCTGATTTTCATCTGCATCTACCTTACCAACGATCAATTGATCGGTGTATTCCTGCGCGATTTCGTCCACGACCGGGGCGATCATCTTACACGGGCCACACCATTCTGCCCAAAAATCAATAAGTACCGGCTTATCCGCGCCGAGTACATCAGCATCAAAATTATCCTGGTTAATTTCTACGGTTAATTCACCCATTAGAGATGTTACTCCTTAGCTATTTTATGAGAGCGATAATATCTACAAATATGTAGATCGATAATTGCTATTTCTACTAGGATAGACGCACTAGCTTACGGGCACCTTACTAGATCATACAAATTAAACACATCTATTTTTAATTTTGACGATGATTTTCCGGCATGGTATGATGCAGTCAATTGAACCAACCTGAGATTTATTGGTACTGAAACGTGACTATGACCGAAAATGATCTTCCAGAACTTACTCGACGGCAGGAGCAAATTCTCGCGTCCGTCGTACAAGCCTACACCACTAGACAAGAACCCGTAAGCTCAAAATTTCTAGTCGAAAACTTTGATCTCAATGTGAGTTCCGCCACCATTCGCAACGAACTCGCGGTCTTGGATGAATTGGGTTATCTTAATGCGCCACACACGTCTGCGGGTCGTGTCCCCTCGATTATGGGCTATCGTTATTTTGTCAAGCGTCTTACTGATCAAGGTACGCTCACCCCGAATGAGCAAACTTACATCACAGACAAGCTACAACAGCGCCCGCTTGCCTCGGAACAATGGATGCGCCTAGCCGCGACCATCCTCGCCCGTACCGCTCGCACTGCATCACTCGTCACACCACCGATTGCGGATACCAGTCGCTTTAAGCATGTTGAGCTAATTTCGATTCAAGGACGACTCGTCCTGATGGTACTCGTTTTACACGGTGGCACGGTACAACAGCGCATGCTTAACCTAGCAGAGCCGGTGCCACAACAACGCCTCACCGAAGCCGCCGACCATATTAATGCACTATGCGTAGATAAATATGCCAATGAAATTCGCGTAAAAGCGGTTCAACTGTCTTTACTTGAGCGTGAAGTTGTCGAACTTGCTTCAGAAATTATGGATCACCTTGATAACAATCAAACACGTCTTATCTATCGTGAAGGCTTAAGCGATATCATTCAATCTTTCCCTGATGGCGAAGGCACACAACAGGCAGTTCGCATGTTTGAAGAACGCGCTTTTATCAATCTGATTTTGAACGATTATCTTGACCCGTTGCTTGACGATGTTAAGGTCATTGTTGCGGGTGAAGGTCGACAAGAACTGAACCAGTTAAGTATGGTTGTCGGGCGCTATGGTGTACCGGGGCAAATGACTGGCGCGGTTGGGGTGTTCGGTCCCACACATATCAATTATGGACGCGCAATCAGCACGGTGCGCTATGTCTCCAGTCTAATGACCAATATGCTGGTCGATTTATATGGCAACGACACGGATAAAACACCGGACATAACGGGCTAATTTTGACAAGAATTAAGCCACATTTTTTAGAATAACCCCATTGTTATCATTTTTCATGCCAATTTATAATACACATCTTATCTTTCTACGCATTTGCTAACGAAATTCTATTATGTGTCCGGTAAACTAAATCCAATGTTGAAACCTATGCTGGACACATATGCAGGGAGGGCATATCTGACGTGGGCAATGATAAAAAAACATCTGCCGATGACGCAGGTAACGAATTTGAAGAACTCATCAAACAAGCCGCAGACGAAAAATCAGAAGCGGGCGCTGTTGATGAGTCAGAAACGACAGAAGACAATGAAAATGGGCATCATGCACCGGATACAGATTCACAAGCGTCAACAACAGAACAAACTGAAAACATTGGAGACTATGACGTAGTGATCGCAGAATCCAGACGGAACAAAGAAGGCTGGCAACGAACGCTAGCTGAATTCCAGAATTATAAACGTCGTACCGAGCGTGAACTTGCAGATGGTAAAGTGCGTTATGCATTAGACATCATCGCCCAGATTTTACCGATTATCGATGACTTTGAACGGGCACTAGATAACATACCAGAAGACATTGCGGATAATCCGTGGGTCAGTGGTACCGCCCTCATCGGCAAAAAGTTTGAGAAATTGCTCGATGAGTATGATATTGAAATCATCGAACCTACCGGTGAAATCTTTGATCCGAACCGCCATGAAGCAATCGGCACTGATGACGACAGTGAATTTGACAGTGGTCATGTCAGCGTTACCCTACAAAAAGGGTACACCAGCGGTGACCGTGTATTACGCCCTGCTCTGGTACGTGTTGCCAGCTAAATCACACAAAATATACAACTACAGGAGATAGTTAAACATGGGACGCATTATCGGAATTGACCTTGGAACAACCAACTCGGTTGTTGCAGTGATGGAAGGTGGAGAACCCACCGTCATTCCATCCGCCGAAGGGGGTCGTACAATCCCGTCAGTCGTAGCTGTCAATAAAGACGGCGAACGTCTGGTCGGTAAAGTTGCACGCAATCAGGCAGTGGTAAATCCGGAGAACACTGTTTTCTCCGTCAAGCGCTTTATGGGGCGCAAATTTAAGGATGCAGAAGTTCAGGACACCGTTGGTCGTGTACCGTATGGCGTATCCGCCGCACCGAACGGTGATGTCCGTGTGAAACTCGGCGAAAAAGATTATAGCCCGCCGGAAGTTTCCGCGATGATCCTACAAAAGCTCAAAGCAGATGCAGAAGCCTATCTGGGCGAACCGGTTGACCGTGCGGTAATTACCGTACCTGCATATTTCAACGATACCCAGCGTAACGCGACCAAAGATGCCGGACGCATCGCCGGTCTAGAAGTTCTGCGTATTATCAACGAACCAACCGCCTCTTCACTGGCGTATGGTTTGGGCGAGAGCAAAAACGAAATTATCGCCGTTTATGACCTCGGTGGTGGTACATTCGATGTTTCCATCCTCGAAGTCGGTGATGGCGTGTTTGAAGTCAAGAGTACCAATGGTGATACCTTCCTCGGTGGTGATAACTTCGATGAACGCATCATTGATTGGCTCGCCGATGAATTCAAGAAAGAAAACGGTATTGATCTTCGTGGTGATCGTCAGGCACTCCAACGCCTGAAAGAAGCCGCAGAAAAAGCCAAGATCGAACTATCCAGCACACTCAGCGCAGACATCAACTTGCCGTTTATCACCGCAGATGCGAGTGGACCAAAGCACCTGAACGTGACACTCACCCGCGCCAAACTAGAAAGCCTCGTCGATGATCTCGTTAAAAAGTCAATCGACCCGTGCAAAGCCGCGCTCAAAGATGCTGGCTTAGATAAAGATGAAATTGATGCGGTTGTACTCGTTGGTGGTATGACCCGTATGCCCGCCATTCAAGCCGCAGTTGAAGGGTTCTTCGGCAAATCACCGAAAAAAGGTGTGAATCCTGACGAAGTTGTAGCGCTCGGCGCGGCAATTCAGGCAGGTGTGCTCGCCGGTGATGTAAAGGACATTCTGCTCCTTGATGTAACCCCGTTGACACTCAGTGTGGAAACATTAGGCGGTGTCGCAACACCCATGATCGAACGTAATACCACGATCCCGACCCGCAAAAGTCAGGTTTATTCCACCGCGTCTGATAGCCAGACACAGGTAGAAATCCACATTGTTCAGGGTGAACGCCCAATGGCGACAGATAACAAGTCACTCGGTAAGTTCGTCCTCGATGGCATCCCACCCGCACCGCGTGGTGTCCCGCAGGTTGAGGTTACGTTCGATATTGATGCGAATGGTATTCTCAACGTTAGCGCACAGGATAAAGCCAGCGGACGCGAACAGAAGATTACCATCACTGCCGGTAGCGGTTTGGCGGAGGATGAGATCGAACGCATGGTACAGGAAGCAGAAGCCCATGCCGCCGATGATGAACAACGCCGTGAAGTTGCCGAAGTCAACAATCAAGCGGAAAGTGCAATTCTCTCTGCGGAACGTCTGTTGCGTGATTTCGACGATAAATTACCGGAAGATGCAAAGACACAAACTCAGGAGCACATCGCAGGTGTGCGTAAAGCTCAGGAAAGCGAAAATCTTGACACTATCAAGAGTGCGGTAGAAGCGTTATCGACCCACATTCAGACGCTTGGTGGCAGTATGTATCAAGGCGAAGCCGCCGCAGGTGCAGGGGCAGAAGGCGCACCGGATGCGGATGCTAGCAACAACGGGACTGCCCCCGGTGCCGAAGACAGCAAAGATGATGAAGATGTCGTTGATGCCGAATTCACGGATGCTTAACGTCAGCACGGACAAATTCTGATATACTCGTAGAGGTGTGGGTGACCATACCTCTACGTTTTGCTGTTATAGCATAGCTGTTAATAAACACAAACGTAATGTACATCGCTCCTGAATACTACAACTGGAACTCAAGCAATGGCAAGAGATTATTATGACGTATTAGACGTCTCACGCGGTGCGAATAAAGACGAAATCAAACGCGCCTTTCGTAATTTAGCACGACAATATCACCCGGATGTCAATAAAGAGCCTGATGCCGAAGCCAAATTTAAAGAAATCGGCGAAGCCTATGAAATCCTGTCTGATGAGGAAAAACGTGCCCGTTATGATCGCTTTGGGCACGCGGGGGTTTCTGGGAATAGTGGTTTTGGTGGCGCAGGTGCAGGCGGTTTTGGCGGATTTGAAGAAATATTTGAAGAATTCTTCAACAATTTTGGCGGGCAACGTGGCGGCGGTGGTGGTCGTCGGCGTGGACCAAAGCCGGGGTCAGATCGTCGAGTCAATGTCACAATCGAATTTAAAGAAGCGGTGTTTGGTACTGAATGCGAAGTATCCTTTGATCGCTTTGAAACTTGTGAAACCTGTGACGGTAACGGCGCGGCAGAAGGCGCAAGTCCGGTCACCTGTCCACAATGTAACGGTGCTGGAGAAGTCCGACAGGTACAACAGACCTTCCTCGGGTCGATGGTGCGCGTGGCACAGTGCCCACGCTGTGGCGGTAAAGGCAATATTGTCGAAGATCGTTGCAACACCTGTGATGGTAGCGGGCGCTTACGCAAACGCGCTAACCTCAATGTCAAAATTCCGGCAGGTGTACGTGATGGATTACAGGTTCAACTGCGCGGAGAAGGTGATACCGGCGAACCCGGTGCGCCATCCGGCAATCTTTACGTGGTCGTCAGTGTAAAAGAACATGAATATTTCATGCGCCGGGATAATGACATTTTGATGGAAATGCCGATCAATATGGTGCAAGCATCGCTCGGCGATAAGATCATTATTCCTACCGTTGATGGCGATGTCGAACTGACCATCCCCGCAGGCACACAAACGGGCAAAGTTTTCCGTCTGCGCGGGCGCGGTTTCCCACGTTTGCGGAGCGATGGCAGTAACAGTGGGCGTGGCGATCAATTGGTACAAGTCGTCGTGCAAGTACCCACCAAACTTAACGATGACCAAAAACAATTGCTAGAAGAACTCGGTAAAACACTTGGCTCTAACCTGCAACCACAACCCAATGGCAAAGGGTTTATGGGACGTGTGATGGATTTCTTCGCGGGTGAACAACCCTAGTTTAAACCAATCAAACAGCACAATAATAGGCGACCCTATCCGGTCGCTTTTTAAATTCATACTAAGGATCATGACATGAAATGGGTGGAAGTTTCATTGGAAGTCGACGGCGAAGCGGGTGAAGCAGTCGCCGAATTATTGCAACGTTACGGACATCAGGGAGTGTCCATAGAGCAAAATGGCATTATGCCCGGTGCCTGGGATGATGGCGATGTGCCCCCTGCCGATAGTTTGACGATACGTGCGTATATACCAGTAGATGACCGGCTGGAGGATGCAAAACTACGCCTAGAAACCGCGCTCGGTCACATGAACATGATGTATCCTATGCCCACACCTGTTTATCGTGCCGTTGACGATGAAGATTGGGCAGAAGCATGGAAAGCCCACTATAAACCGGTACGTCTCGGTAAACGCATTCTGATACATCCACGCTGGATTAAGGTCAAACCGCAACCGGATGATATTGTCATCGCGCTTGACCCCGGCATGGCATTTGGCACAGGCACACACCCCACCACCCAACTCTGCCTGATCGCGCTGGAAAATGTGGTCAACCATGGCATACGCGTTCTTGATCTGGGCTGTGGTTCAGGCATTTTATCCATCGCCGCCGCCAAACTCGGTGCAAATGATGTGCTTGGTCTGGATATTGATCCACTCTCTGTAGATGCCACGCTAGAAAACGCACGACTGAACAATGTTGCCGATAAAATCGCTTCGCAAACAGGCAGTCTAGAAAGTGTACTCGCCTCTGCCCGTCGCTTTGATCTGATCGTCGTCAACATTCTGGCGAAGGTCATCATTCCCATGTGCGAACAGGGCTTAGGACAAACGGTGCGTCCCGGTGGCAAAGCTATACTGAGTGGGTTGATCAACACACAGGTTGAGGAAGTCGAAGCGGCACTTAGACAAACCGGACTTGTCCCCTATAAGCGCCATCAAGAAGGAGATTGGATCGCGATTGAGGCTTCTCGTCCAGAAGAATAATTTATCCCCATGCCAGAACAAAAACACCCCACCCAAGATAACGTCGTCCGTAAGTCAGGTACATGCGTCGGTTACGCACCATAATATCGTGTACGGTTGGCGCATCAGGATCATTGAGGTTATTTTTCAGCCAGCGATAGACCGACATCCATTGACTGGATTCAAATCGGTCAACCTGTTCTGTATCTGGCAATAGCATTTCAACCAGCTCAACACCTGCCTCGTCAAATTGATCTAACATTTCTGGCAGTGTCTGGAACACATCCACAGATACCCCTAACGCTTCAACAACATCCTCAGGAGGTTTTTCTCGCCAGAAGGGTTCACCGATGACTAACAAGCCCCCATCATCTTTGAGTGCAGTCCGCATCATGGTTATCACTTCGGCTAATCCACTACCCAGTACTCCTGAAGACATGCTGACAATAACATCAAAGGCATGAAAATCCTGTGGGTAATGTTGGGGGTTATCCACCACAAACGACAATCGCTTGTCAATTTCTTTTGCCAGTGCATTTTCCCGAGCAAGCTCAATCAGCGCCTGACTTTCATCCACGCCAGTACCCATAATCGTAAATCGTGATGCCCACTCACTTAATAGTTGCCCGGAACCACAGCCCAGATCAAGCAAGCGACTGCCACCATGCAGTCCACAAATCTCGCCTAATAAGCGTATATGATTGTTTATCAATGGCACCTGGCTGTGTGCATGCGCGACTTCATGATACCGTGCCAGCATTGCTTACCCTCTCAGATTAAATCGTCATCGTTTATTACGATTCTACACGATTCGCTCATCTATGCTTTAGGATAATGCTGTATGATGCTATTGTGAGATTTATAACATTATAAACATAACGAACGTACTCATCATGGCATATCGTAATCTGGATGAATTTCTGATCCGGCTGGAACAAGCAGACGATCTCATTCATCACACATCACACCCGATTACAGAATCGGTCATCTATGAACGAAGTGTGGATAGCGCCACACAACCTGAACAAGATAATCATGTGCTCTGGTTCGAGGGCATGAACAATAGCCCCTTCCCGGTTGTGACAAATATATTCAGCACCGAGCGCCGTATGGCATGGGGATTTCGCCTCGATAATCTGACGCAGTTGGA
>DAOTXB010000759.1:0-5368 GCA_034435575.1 Anaerolineae bacterium | reverse complement strand
GGCATCGGTGGTACCGCAACCTGGACCGATCTAGCACCGGGTAACTACACGGTGAACGAATCAACACCGCCGACTAACTGGTTTATCGTGGGTGGAGACAACCACAACTTTGATCTGGCTGCTGGCGAACTTGAACAACACACTATAGTGAATCGCTTTGACCCACCGCCACCACCGGAAGAAGTTGGTACAATCACCGTGATCAAGCGTGTGGTCGATGCACCGGCAGAGCATGACAGCTTCACAATCTGTATTGTGAACCCGATCTTCCCGGAAGATCAGCAGAACCAAGCGACGTGCTATATGGTACACAATGATGGCGATCAGGTCAGTTGGAATGTGGTGATCCCGCAAGGTCAAAACAGTGCCACCTATCAGGTGATGGAAGTTATGCCACTGCCTGAACACTGGACCGCGCAAGGGGCAAGTGCCGATGTGACGGTGTCACTGGATAGCCGTACTGGATATCACACGATCACCAACACCTATGCACCGCCGCCACCACCCACCTGTGAGGGTGCGGTTGGTCCGCAGTCACACCTGAGTGGTTACATCACAATCGATGGTGGTGTGGCAACGGGTCATGTGACCAACAACAGTGATGTTGAAGGGTGTGTCTACCCGGTTGGTCTGGCATCATACGAGAAGTATGATGAAGAGATCAATAGTCAGGTGCTGTTCGCCAGCAACACAGTGACGACACCGATTGCACCGGGACAAACTTTCACCTTCACGGTGCGACTGCCCGAATGTGCGACACAGGTTGACCTGTTCTATGGCGATCTGCTGACGACATTTGCCAATGGTGACCGTTACGGCTCACGGTTGTTCGATGCAGTGCATCTGCCCGGCAACGGTTACTGTGTCGCGGATGCGCCGGTACAAGACCCGCCGGCACAGGATCCACCTGCAGAAGATCCGCCAGTGGAAGACCCGCCGGCACAGGATCCACCTGCAGAAGATCCGCCAGCGGAGGATACCCAATTGCCGACTGATAACGGTTCGGCTAACGAATAGATGACGGATAGGGAAAGAGAGATCTGACCCCATAACACAAAACTCACGACCCCTGGACATGCTCCGGGGGTTTTTTCTTGTAGCGCAGATGCGTTTCCACCTGTACTATTCATGTCAGATAAGTTTGTTGCTCCATAAAGGGAACATTGATGAAATTACCGATTGATTTGCAAAATAACGAACGTGTCATCCGTTTAGTGCGGAGACATCCTGTATTTTTCATCACACGATTAGGTATTGTTGGGTTAGGTGGCTGGATTCCTGTGCTGATATTATTAGTGGTCGCCGCGAGTACGCAAAATACAGTGCGTGTGCTGGCATTATTTGCCGCAGGATTCTGGTTGTTAGGTTGGTTTATCGCGACCTATTTTACATGGTATCGGTATCAAAATGATATTTGGATTATTAGCAATCAACGTATTGTGGATTCACTCAAGAAGAACCCCTTTAGCCATAACTTTTCTTCGACTGATTTAATCAATATTGAAGATATGTCTGTTGCTAAAAATGGTATTTTGCCAACGATGTTTGATTATGGAGACTTACGTTGTCAAACAGCAGGGATGCAAGATAATTTTGTGTTGAGTGGCATTCCTAAACCATCGCGTATTTTGACGATTGTAGATCAAGCTCGTGATGCGTCGCGTCGAGAACTTGCTTCGCATGGGGGTGCGAATGTTTCTGGTGCGATGGGTTAATCAGCGGCACTTTCAGCTTCAGGGTGTTCTGTATGTTGGTTGAATCTTGGGATCACTTTACCTTCATGTAAATCATACGCCTGATTCACAAAATCGATCACGACGGGATCGTGAGAAACGATAAGAAACGTTGTTTGTTGGTGTTCTGCAACTTGTTGGAATAGACGCATAATCCGTCGCGAAGTGCGTGTATCTAACCCGCTAGTGGGTTCGTCAGCGAGGATAACCTGTGGGCGTAAAGCAAGAGACCGTGCAATCGCAATCCGTTGTTGTTGACCGCCACTTAACTCGCCGGGCAAGTGATTTGACCATGCGCTTAAACCAACAGCTTGGAGGGCATTTTTTGCCCGTTTGCGCCGTTCAAAATAGTTTAGTCCGGGTAGACGCAACACCAGATCGATATTTTCTAGCGCGGTATATGTTGGGATGAGTGTATAGTTCTGAAAAATAAATCCCATTTGTTTGCGACGCATACGAGTGCGTTTACCCTCTCGCATTTTGGTGATATTTTTGTCACCAATGAAAATTTCGCCCGAGTTCGGCTGATCTAATGCTCCGATTAAGTTGAGTAATGTTGTTTTACCACTGCCTGAAGGACCGTAAAGTCCGACTAATTCCCCGGAATTGATTGCCAGGTTCACGCCACGCAAAACATGGACAGTGCGCTCACCAGACCCAAATGATCGTTTGACATCCACCACACGTATAAGAGATTCTTGTGTGTCATTCATGCTGATTCTTGCTCCTCTTTCTGACCATGAGAACGCCGTAACCATCCGAATAGACGACGCTTGGGAGGTGGTGTGTCCTGTGGCAAGTGCTCACCTAGTACGCTGATGTCGTCCTCGTCTTCGCTTTCTGGGCGTAATAGAATACCTTCCGGACGAATTTCTACCGCGATACGGTGTGCATCTATTAAGTGCGATTGTACCTTCTCCGGTAATTGGATACGCCCGGCATCGTCTAAGCGTGATCGTTCATGGTCTTCATTATCGGATAAATCTTGACCAAGTGCGCCATCGCGAAGGGTCAAAATACGGTCAGCATATTCAGCAATTTCTAGATTATGTGTCACCATCAATATCGTGAGATTGTATTGTTCGCGCAATGTGCTGAGCAGGTTCATCACCTGAATTGCGCTGGTGCGATCTAGTGCGCCGGTGGGTTCATCTGCAAGTAATAATGGAGGATCGTTAGCTAGCGCGACGGCAATGGCTACCCGTTGTTGCTGACCACCGCTGAGTTCTGCTGGGTGTTTGTGCATGTGATCCTGTAAGTCAACAGCTTCGAGCAGTTGCTTTGCTTTTTTGCGACGCTTCCATATGGGGACACCCGCGAGCATCATCGGCAAAGTGACATTAGTCAGTGCGCTACGGTGAGGAAGCAGGTTTTTCTCGATCTGTTGCCAGACAAACCCCACCTGTTTTAGACGATAATTGGCGAGTTTACGCCCTTTGAGGTCGAGAAGATGTTGTCCATCAACGGTAAGTTGTCCGGCAGTAGGGGTGTCTAGCCCGCCAAGCAGATTCATGAGCGAACTTTTACCCGCGCCACTTGGTCCGATAATAGCGACCATCTCGCCCTGTTCCATTTTGAAGTCGATTCCGCGTAATGCCACAATTTCATGGTCGGACACTTTGTACGCTTTTACGATCTGTTTACATTCAATATACGTATCGTCGCTCATGTTAATCTATCTTGTGGGTGGCTCTCTACACTGTTATTCGCAATAGCACGTTAAGTGTGACAAATATTTACAATTTACTTATCTTTTTTGCAGGATGCATAGCCATAGATCACCTTACTCATATTTGACTCTATCCAGCAAGTGTCGGGTCAATATTAGACACACAATCTTGTACTTGTTGCTCGAAGCTCGTGTTATCTTCAATTGTGATGGCATTATAGCAAGTTTGATAATCCAGTGTGTAGGCTTGTGCAAGTTCAAGTTCAGTCGCAAGGTTTGCCCCATGTTGCACATAATTATCAAATGCCCGATTCAGCCAGATCATGGGCAATGCTTCGCCGATTCCTGTCCCGAATGTGCGTGGGAAGACAATGGTATCCTCCCGTCGGGTAAGTTCCACGAAAGTGTTGTAGTAGGCAAGCGTATTTGCATTCTGCGTGGCGATATATACTGGATTATCTAAGATTACTTGGCTAACAGGCATTACGTTGAATACCTCAGGATGTTGTGCAATATACGAAATCCAACGGTAACAGGCATCAATATTTACAGTATTTCGATTGATAAATGTGCTCTGTATTTGATAAGATACAGGCGTGTAGATTCCCTGAGGATAGGTAATCATTCGATACCCCTCTGTATCCCCGCTTGAATTTTGCATAAATCTGTAGCTTAATGCCCCCAGACGATCTGTATGTAAGGCAACTGTATTCGGATCACCCGCAGGCGCACCACCCATCGTAAATTGGCTGAGTGGACGATAAACAATCTCACCATTCTTGCCTAGATCAAGCACCAGTTGCGCGACGCTAATAGTGTTTGCATCGGTGAAGTTGATTGTCGGTGGGGTGGTGCGGTAATCAATCGGCAAGCCACCATATGCTGCCATCAGCATAAGCCACGGCGTATTGCCTAACTCCATTGGTAGTAAAGCAGGGCTTTCCACTGATCGTAACAGCGCATCAAAGTCAGTGATTGACCAGGTTGTGTTCTGTGGCGCGATACCGAGATTGCTCAAGGTCGTTTCGTTGTACCACATTACGGCTGGAGATAATCCGACAGGCAGTCCCCACGTTTGATTATCCTGTTGGAGTTGACCCATTGCATCACCAATGATCTCATCCGCTACAAAATTAGCGTCAATATCAATTAAGGGATCAAGGGATAACAACAAACCGGAATCACGCAATATATTGATTGGATTGCTCGGGCTATATAAACAATCATTCTCTTGTAAAGTGTTTACTGGATGATTACCTGAATTGATAGAAATATGACCAACTTCAGGATCATCTGCGACGAAAGCCTCCCCGAGATCTTCCCAATCCCTTTGATTTGGCATCGGCATAATAGACGTGAGCACACCAAAGTTGAGTACGATTTCGTTGGCATTTAGATCAGGGACGCTATTGCTCTCTACGATAAACGGCTCATTGACGCGCATATCGGCAATTTGTAAATCATTTCGTACAGCCATATCCGCTTGAATGAGTGCTTCTGTGGCAGAGATACCCGTATTGATCATCGTTTCGAGCGCATGTTCGATTCCATAAAAATAACGCCACTGACCAAAGCCGATGGCATTGTTGAGTGCAGTATCGACAAGTGGTTGCAGGTCATCACGGATGCTGTTCACATTACTTTGCGCTGGAATCGGGCTAAATGAAACCGCAAGAAAATCTGGATTAGTGGTGATGTACCGGGCTAATTGATACGCTAAATCTGGATATTGTGTGCCACCACTGACCATATAGCCTTCTGATGAAATTCCAGCTGTGTTGCCGGTTAATAATGAAGCCATACGATTTGTTTGCTGATTGAGTGATCCCAGATAACTGACACGGAATGGAATCTGATCAGGATTTATACCCTCTGTTTGCGCGACGACATTTTCGCGTTCTAGTTCCGCCCAAATTTGCATAGTACGGGCGAGTTCGGGGTTACTATAATCCGGTTGACCGGGGAA
>DAOTXB010000758.1:0-3760 GCA_034435575.1 Anaerolineae bacterium | reverse complement strand
GGGTGGTGGGTGAACGGATGTTGTCTGCATCGGGCTTGGTTTCCAGCCAATAATTTGATGCTGTGTTTGACGGAGTTGCCTCGTCATCATGTTGTAGGCGGGCTTGTTGCACCATATTGATGAGGTCGAGATTAGGCTTTTCTGGTTTTTTTGTCATAACGTTTTGCCTTGTCGATTATGCCTATGGGCGATCAAAACGATCACCCATAGAGCGTTTACGGGTTATTTATGGCGCGGTGGCGGGTTCAAAGTCAGCATTAATCTGTGTGATTGTGTTGACCTCGAAATTATCCAACACAAGATTATAGAGTGTGCCCGGCTCCACATTATCCGCAATCAGGCTCATCTCCACGTCAATTAATTCCACTCGAAAACCGGTAGCAATGCCGACAATATCGCCATTATCGTTCACGGCAATTAACAACGAGAGCAAATCATCAAGTTCACTGAGTTGTTCCGCAAATAACAGCGCTAGAGGATCATTCAGGTCAAATTCAGAATCCTCTTGCATCAAAATTTGGCTTAAACCCTGCCAGCCGAAAAACACCGTAATGACATCGACAGCTTCGCCATTGATCTCCGAACGATCCAACGTGACTGCACTGGCGAACTCGCCCAGATCACTAACCAATTGCAAGCGACTGCGTTGTGGGTCTTCGATATCTGTTTCAGTCTCGACACTGGCGAATTGATCCACAAAGCCGTGAAGATCAAGAATATCTAACGTAGGATTCTCGGCAATAAAAGCATCAATATCCTCTACAGTAACCCAGCCTTCTGGCAATGCAGGGAGGTCAATTTGTAGTTCAGCATAAGCAACATTGAGGTAAAGCACACCGTCCACATAACGCAATTCGCCGTCAATCGTATAGGTCGAAAACACCTGTGCTTCGTTGCGTTCCACGATTGCGGAGACAATCGCAGACCCATTCGGGTTATCGCCCAGAAGCACAGTTTCATCAGCTTCGAGGATGCGCGTTTCTTGCAGGTCGAATGTGCCACTATCCATCGAAATCAACGTGACTTCGTTATCTACCACTTCATACACATTATTGTAGCTGGTATAGCTCTCAAAACGTTCCGCCGCTTGTGATAATCGGTCTAGCAAAGCCCGTTCTTCCCCGGAAAGCCCATCACCAGAGGGTGACCCCTCCTGTGCGGTAGTGATGATTGTTGAGAATACGGCTAGCATAATCACCAGCATAATTCGTTTTATCATAGGAAACTCCTATTGATGTACAAAAGATAGTCGTTACTGATTTTATTTTAGCAGGTGATTGATAATGTGCTCTATAGTCAACGCATTCCTGGTCGTTGATACCGTGTTTAGGGCGAAACAGTTGCGCGAATCCTAATTTCATAGACAATGGGAATGTGAATAGATGTGCAACAGCGAGACATAAAGGGTCAGTTATGGCACAGATGAATTGCACCAGTTGTGGTGCGCCATTAGAAATTGAGAATCAATTTGTGCGGTCAGCAACCTGTAAATTTTGCGGGTCGGTCTTCCAGATCAAAGGGAGCGATAGCATTGAAAACGCGGGCAAAACTGCTAGCCTTGCGGATTATCCTTCGCGCCTGCATGTAGGCTTGCGTGGCAAGATCAAAAACAAGGGCTTTACGGTATTAGGGCGTGTGCGCTATACCTACGATCAAGGCTTCTGGGATGAATGGCAGATCACATGGGATGATGATAGCCCGGCATCATGGTTAGAAGAGGACGAGGGCTATTGGACATTGTATCGGCGTGAGCGCGTCCGTGCAGAAATTCCTTCCTATGACGCGGTTCAGGTCGGTAAGTCGATCAAGGTCAATAAACACAATGTCTTTGTGACTGAAAAGCGTCAGGGTAAATTAATGGGTAGTGATGGGCAATTTACGATGTGGTTACCCGTACAGACGACATTTGGCTATGCCAGTGGCACGTCTGATGGGCAGATAGTGAGCATCAATTACTGGGAAAACGAAATTGAGCTTTCGGTGGGCGAAGACCTTGAGCCGGAAGACATGGTGATAACCTGATGGCGACTGCATCACAACCTGTACTCAAACGCTTACAATGCCCGAATTGTGGCGCGAATATTGACCAACACGCCGCCAACGCACAGACACTCATTTGCAACACCTGTGGAAGTTTTGTGGCAATCGGCACAGAAACGCCGGAAGTCACCAGTAAATCACCGCGTAAGCCCCCGCCCGCGCCCAAGCCGATTAAGCTCGGCATGACGGGCACCCTTGATGGCACGGAATTTTTCGTCATCGGGCGGGTGGTCTATACAGGCTGGGATCCGCGTGATCGATCTGATAAATGGACATGGCACGAGTGGTTACTTGGTGGAAAAGACGGGCGCTTATTATGGCTGGCACACGATGAAAAGGGGTTTTCACTCTATCGTCGTATGCGCTTTCGGGGAGAATTTGATCCTGAGCGTTCATCTTCAATTCCGTTGGCTAACGGCACACGCGCGATGATTCGTGAACGCTATCCTGCACAGATTGATGGGGCGGAAGGCGAATTAACCTGGAAGGCGACAGCAGGCGAACAATTATATGTTGCTGAAGGCGCGGGACAGGGCATGCGCTATAGCGTACAAAAGACCGCACAAGAGATGGAAATTCATGAGGGTAAAGCCATCTCTGAGGCAGATGTTGCCACAGCCTTTGGTGATGAACAATGGGCGGCGAAAGCACAACGCTCTGCTGTTTCTGATGCTATCCCAACCCGCGCAGTGGTCGGGGTGGTTTGCATTATCTTCGCGATGCTCGCCTTTGTCGCTGGCTCGTTGGTTGGTAGCCTTGGTGGTAGTCAGATGTTGAATGAACAAATCACCCTGACATCGGCGACTAACACGATTGATGTACCACTGACAATCAATAACACCCGTCGTCCCCATTCAGTAGAAATCAGCGCCCGAACCTCAGGCACGAGCTTCCCGCTCACGGTCAATATCATTGACCCAACCAGCCAACAACGCTTATTATTTAGTCAAACGTTGCGTCCCGCGACAGCTACAAGTACAACCATATTCTCGACAGTTTCAGAGAACTTTGTCCCGTTTAGAAGTGGTTTACATCAAATTCGCGTATCGACCTCTGCGACTTCGTTTGATTCAGCATCAGTTACGGTAGAAGTCAAACGTAATATCTGGACATCATCATGGTTTACCACATTTGCAATAGTGATTGGATTATTGGGCGGTTTTCTATTCGTAACTGGTATCATGAACAGCGTAACAACAACCAAAGGTTGATAGATTTTCATCAGAAAACAATGTGTAATAGCACAATAAAGTATAAGGATGAGTAAAACAAATGGGTAAACGACCAGCGATTA
Source organism: Anaerolineae bacterium (assembly GCA_034435575.1). Lineage (GTDB taxonomy): Bacteria > Chloroflexota > Anaerolineae > Aggregatilineales > Phototrophicaceae > JAVJSU01. Next base: position 426 of record DAOTXB010000758.1, on the reverse strand, counting down.
TATTGACCGTACTCTTATTGAGTGGTGTATTTGCTTTTACGACCTATGCCAGTTATTCCGGCTTCGGGTTGATCGCCAGTGGTACGAGCAGTAGCCGTGTGGGGAGCATCAGCGCTCCAAATTTGTTTAGTGGTGGCTTTGGTGGCAGTGGTTTTAGCTCCGGCGGGAAGTAAACATCAGTACTTTCAAGCAACATGTGATGCTTTACAAAATAATTGATGATACATACACAAAGGCGCACATAATACGATGTACGCCTTTAGATTCTTCAAGGTTTATGCTCAAGGACAATGCGTGACCGACCAAACCGCAACACCTTTCCCGACAACCTCCGACCAACCACAATCGAGATTTAGTGATCGCGGTGTTAGCCGTGCAGAACGCGCCCTGTTGCTGGCGGCGGTGTTGATTATTTCCATCTGTGCG
>DAOTXB010000757.1:0-9739 GCA_034435575.1 Anaerolineae bacterium | reverse complement strand
GGTTTTCTTGCACGGAGCACATCTAGTACAAAATTCAACGTATGACCACTATCAATAATATCCTCAACGATCAAAACATCTTTACTGTCCAGTGTGGCGCTCAAATCCATGTCTATGCGTACATTTCTCGAGGATTGCCGCACGCCCTTGCCATAACTAGAAACAGCCATGAAGTCGATCTCATGTGGTACGTTGATATGACGCGTTAAATCAGTAAGAAACATCACGCCACCTTTCAGAATGCAAATGAGCAGTAATTCCGAAGATTCCTGATAGTCCGCAGAAATTTGCTCACCAAGTTCAGAGATTCTAAACTTTAATTGTGCTTCGGTGATGAGTGTTTCTTTCAGATATTTGTTGTATGCTAAATCCATAGCGTTTAACACATAATCCTCTTCACGAAAGATAATGTAGCGCATTATAACAGCGGAGAATGACTACCGCGATGAAATGCAGTTAAATTGATCCAAATTCGGTATCACATCATGTATAGGAGTAACTAGCGGAACAACACCTGCAATGCCAAGCGTCCAAGCAAAAATTCATTGCCGGTTTGTAATGGTGTAGACTCTTCAGGTTCAAGGCGTTTATCCGCGAGGAATGTACCGTTAGTGCTATGCAAATCCATCAGCGAGAGATTGTCACCGTCAAGTTGTAGCTGTGCATGAATGCGCGAAACACCACGTTCTAACGCGCCGTATGGGGTAAGATCCACATCTGGACGCTGTGCATACGGCGAGGCTTTAGGGTCAAGTCTCCCTAGCAAAATGATGTTATTAGTAGGGACAACAACGCGTTCTACCATCCCACGAATAACAAGAATTAACTCGCGCCGATCTTGCGGAATCATCGCGGCTTCAGCGGCTTTTTCACGCAGAACACGCCGTTTTTTGCCAGAAATGACTAGCGTTGTATATGCTTTAGAGAGGTCAAGTTCATCATCGTTACCATGTTCTTCATGATCTGTCGATTGATTATCGTTTTCTGATGATTGATTGACCGCTTTTTCATCGTCGGAATTCGAAGTCATAAGCCTAAAATTTCATACAAATGTTATGATTTAACTATAGCATAGATTGAACTAGGTCACACGTCCAACAATATTTTATAACGAATTGCAGTGATAAGGCAGGCTACATGCAAGCAAAGCACAAAAATATACACTTTTCCGAACCACGTACACATATTCGCGCAACACTTGAAAACAAGAACATAGTGTTAGAAGCCCCTACCAACACAACTATTGGTGACATTTTTGACGTGGCAAATAGTGTAGATGATAGCGACATACCTATTATTGCATCAATTTGTAACAACGAGCTTCGTGAACTTACTTATCCGTTAAAAAAAGATTCGACCATTCGCCCTATCAGATTAAACAATAGTGATGGTGGGCGTATTTATAGACGATCCCTCGTTATGTTACTAGCCACTGCGGCGGCACAATTGTGGGATGGGTGTCAATTAAACGTTAGCTATGCAGTTCCTGATGGAGGGTTTTATTGTACCCGTGTAGGGGCAACACCTTTCACACAGGAGGAAATTGTGCGGTTGGAGTCGCGTATGCGCGAAATCGTGACAGAAAACCATCCCATTACAAAAAGAATTGCGCCCATAGAAGAAGCTCACGCATTGTTTAAACAGCGCAATGAACATGACAAGGCGCGTTTACTTGCAGGTAGCAAACGCACAGAATTAGTCCTTTATACGCTACTTGACCGTGATGACTATTACTACGGTTATATGGTGAGATCCACTGCCGTGCTCACGCAATTTAAACTTATCTGGGATACAGATGGTTTCATTTTGCAATATCCGCGCAAAGAATCCCCGCTTGCTCTACGTCAATTACAGCCTTATGGCAAACTACGGCGGGTGTTTCAGCAAACCGAAGACTGGCTATATAAAATGAGTGTCAATGACATCGGTCAATTGAATCATGCGATCATACAGGATAATCATATTCACGAGCTCATTCTTGTAGCAGAAGCCCTGCATGAACAAAATATCGCGCAAATTGCCAGTCAGATCACTAAAAAGCAGACAGATTCAGGTATTCGTTTAATTCTGATTGCTGGACCTTCATCTTCGGGTAAAACAACCTTTGCAAAACGTTTAGCAATCCAGTTACTCGCGCATGGTTTACGCCCATTCACGCTTGAGTTGGACAACTACTTCGTAGACCGTGTACATACACCTTTGGATGAAAATGGTGAGTACGATTTTGAGGCTCTACAGGCAATTGATCTCACGCTATTCAATCAGCACTTACTGTCGATTATTGCTGGTGAAAGCGTGACATTACCCAAATTCAACTTCATTAGTGGCGAGCGGGAAGAAGGCAGAACAGTAAAATTAAGCGATAATCAGATCGTGATTGTTGAAGGCATTCACGGGCTAAACCCCGGGCTTGTACCACACATTCCGAAAGATAGAATCTTTCGCATCTACGTCTCTGCGTTAACGCAACTCAATATTGATGGTCACAATCGTATTCCGACAACCGATGTACGTCTCATACGGCGCATTGTGCGTGATGCACATCATCGAGGTTACTCAGCAACCGACACATTAGAACGTTGGCAAAGTGTGAGGCGGGGCGAAAAAATCAACATCTTTCCCTATCAGGAAAATGCAGATGCGATGTTTAACTCTGCATTATTGTATGAGCTTGCCGCCCTGCGTCCACTGGCAGAACCGTTATTACTTCAGGTTAAATACGGTACACACGCCCATATTGAAGCAAAGCGCTTATTATCATTTTTGAGTTGGGTCTATACACTTTCAACAGAAAATATGGCATATATCCCGGATACATCACTTTTACGCGAATTTATTGGCAAATCTAGCCTAGAAAATTATTATCCGAATAATTTAAATAACCCAACAGTGTCTATTTTGTAAGATCAGTCATGTTGCAAGATAACATTTACGAAATTGCAGGATCATTTAAATCATTATGCTGTATTGAGATGCCAAACAGCGCCAGCACAATGCCCACACAGAGTATGCGTATGGGCATTGTGTTTATCACTCGCTATTTATGCCATCTCAACTTGTGGTTTGAGCGCGTCCATCAATGTATTGAACTCAGGAATGCTCAACTGCTGTTTGGCATCACTCATCGCTACTGGCGGATTCGGATGTACTTCTACCATTAAACCATCTGCGCCAACAGCTTGAGATGCTTTTGCTAATGGCACAGCGATGTCTCGGCGACCAGCAGAGTGTGAAATATCCACAATTACAGGCAAATGTGTCTCCATCTTCAGCAACGGCACAGCGCTAATATCGAGCGTATTGCGCGTCCAGGTCTCAAATGTGCGGATACCCCGTTCCATAAAGATGACATTCGGGTTACCACTACTCACAATATACTCGGCGGAATACAACCATTCTCGAATAGTTGCGCCAAAACTACGCTTCAGGACAACCGGTTGCTTAACTTTGCCCAATGCGCGAAGTAAGAAACTGTTCTGCATATTACGCGCACCGACCCAGAATAAGTCCACATAATCGGACATCATTGGAATTAATGATGCATCCAGAATTTCACTCACAACCAGCATATTGTATTTATTGGCAACCTGACGTGCAATCTGTAATCCCGGTTCCCCTAATCCTTGAAAATCGTAGGGGGATGTACGCGGTTTATACGCCATACCGCGCATAATCTTAACGCCACGTGCCGCCAACACAGCGCCCACTTCATCCATCTGTTCAAGGCTTTCCACAGAACAAGAGCCAGCAATCACCTGAAAATCACCATTACCCAATTCTGTACCATCAGCTAGCGTGATAACGGTTTTTTCTTGTTTAAAGCTTCGCTGTACCATCATTTTGGCGCGTGCTTCAGTTTCTTCAAGTGACAAGGTTGCACGGAAGATTTCTTTGAATAGTGCTTTAACCGTATCATTACTGAACGGGCCCTGATTTGCCTGTTCAATTTCTTGCAACATTTTTGCTTCACGTTGCGGGTCGTAAAGGCGAGTACCTAATTCTGACTGCACCGTACCAATTTCTGATGCCACAGATGCTCGCTTATTGAATAATTCGAGAATCTGCATGTTGATGTCGTCAATTTGACCACGTAATTCTTGTAAGCGCGTTTGTGGAGACATAGTTCCCTCTCTTGGATCATCGTTAATCTATTTTCAAATCAAAGCGCACATTGTACATGACAAGTACGCGTATTTCTGCCTGAAATTATTTGGATACTTTGCTGAAGTAGTTTCAAAACGCTTCTACACTCGTAATAAATACACCTTTTCACAACCAAAGTCATACCGTTGCCAGTACAACCTGCAGAAACCGCGCCGGGAAGATAAAAGCAAAGAAATTCTCATAGATATTTGGGAAACGATTTGCCAAAAACGAGATACCCATTAAACGATGTACTCGCCCGAAGAGCATGTATCGTCGCACTATGGTATATCGCGCTTTGCTAAACCAATTCGCCTGTTCGGTGTTTTGTGTCCAGAACAGGAAGGTATTGTACGTAAAAAAACGCACATGAGTCGGATCACCAAACGCACCCACACAGGTATAGTACGGCACTTCGATATGGACTTCGCCCCCTTTATTGCAGACTCGGTGTATTTCCTCCATCATTGTGGGTAGCTCGCGGATATGTTCCAGCACATGATAGGCGTACACGCGATCAATACTATGTGATTTAAACGGTAGTGCTTCACCGTCCAAATTCACTTGAACATCACAGGCTGATGTACGCACTGCATCTAACCCGATTGATCGATTAAGGCGTTTCCTTCCAGCACCTAAGTTAATTTCTACCATGATGCTCCCTAGCGTTTACAGCAAAAAGAGGGATGAGTGTAACATATTGGCAGATAGTCGCGAATATAAGCAGAAAGTTAACCCAGATCAGCAAAAAGTCGCCTTCGCGTAGACAAGGGTAGTTACGCGAAGCGACCTCACCTTAGTGATGGCAACTCTACACATTCGATACATGATGATGTGCTTGCAAACTCCGCACCGTTAGAGGTTTTTCGCGTAATGCTTTAATCCCCTGCACAGAAGCCATAGCCGCACTCATCGTCGTAATCAACGGCACACCGAGCAAATGCGCTGTGCCACGAATCGCCGCGCCATCTTCATGTGCTTGCCCCCCTAATGGTGTGTTGATAACAAGATCGATCTCACCAGCCATCATGGCATCAATGATATGTGGCGAACCCTGTTTTACCTTGTTTATCGAATCAACCGGTAAACCGATCATCTCCAACCATTTGGCAGTACCGGGTGTTGCCATCAACTTAAACCCAAGACCATGAAGGTCTCGTGCAATTTTAGCAACAGCACCCTTATCGTAGTCATTCACACTGATACAAGCCGTGCCTGTTTTAGGTAAAGCCACGTTGGTAGACATCTGCGCCTTGACGAAGGCATGACCAAAATTGGACGCATGACCCATGACTTCGCCCGTAGAGCGCATTTCTGGACCAAGACGTGCATCAACGCCGGGAAATTTCTGGAACGGCAAGACAGCCTCTTTTACGAAAAACCCGTCAACTTTAGGTTGTTCAGTAAAATCCAGATCTTTCAATTTCATACCTGTCGCAATTTGTGCGGCATAACTTGCCAGCGGGTGCCCGACTGCTTTACTCACAAACGGTACAGTACGGCTTGCGCGTGGATTGACCTCAAGCACATAGACAACATCTTCTTTAATGGCAAATTGGATGTTGAATAGCCCCTTCACCTGCATTGCTATACCAATTCGATGAGTGTATTCGCGGATGATCTCAAGATGAAATGCGCTGATTTTATATGGTGGCAACATACAAGCGGAGTCACCACTATGTACACCGGCTTCTTCAATATGTTGCATAATGCCACCAATGGTGACCTGTTCACCATCACATAGCGCATCCACATCAACCTCAAACGCATCATCGAGGAATTGATCGATCAATACTGGATGCCCTGACCATTCTACATGAGTATCTAACCAATTAAGTAGCATGTCCTCGTCAAATACAATTGCCATACCCCGTCCACCGAGCACATAGCTTGGTCGTACTAACACCGGATACCCAATGTTTTTAGCCGATACCAGCGCTTCCTCACGTGTTAGAACGGTTGCACCATCCGGTTGCTGAATATCAAGTTGTTTCATCAAGGCATTAAAACGTTCCCGATCCTCTGCAAGATCAATGGTATCTACCGATGTTCCCCAGATCGGCGCGCCAGCTTTCTGTAACGCATGTGCGATATTGAGCGGTGTTTGCCCACCAAATTGCACCAGCACCCCATCTGGTTTCTCTACATCGATGATATTCATAACATCTTCAGCAGTGAGAGGCTCAAAATACAGACGATCCGCAGTATCGTAATCTGTACTGACCGTCTCAGGGTTACAATTAACCATAATCGTCTCATAGCCCATTTCCTTGAGCGAGAAGCAAGCATGGACACAGCAATAATCAAACTCGATCCCCTGTCCGATTCGATTCGGACCACCACCGAGCACCATCACCTTCTTTTGATCCGTCGGATATGATTCACTATCCTCTTCATAGGTCGAATACAGATAGGGCGTATGTGCTTCAAATTCAGCCGCACACGTATCTACACGATAATAATTCGCGACAACACCAAGAGATTTGCGCCGTTCACGTACAGAAACTTCATCGGCATCAACCAATTGTCCGATATATGCATCGCTAAAACCATAACGCTTAAGTCGTCTGAAATCCGCTTTATTTAATGCCTGCAATGTCAAATTCTTGTCCAGAAGTTGGTCATGAATCGCCATTAGTTCGACCATCTGTTGCACAAACCACGCATCAAAGCCAGTTGTTTCGATGATTTCCTCCGGTGATGTTCCTTCATGGAGCGCCGCCGCAACCTGAGATAATCGTTGTGCAGTCGGTATTTTGAGCGCGACAGGAGGTACATGTTCAAGGGTACTACCAAAGCCAGTAATCCCAATGTCAAGTGAGCGCACTGCCTTTTGAAGCGCTTCGGTAAACGTTCGACCAATTGACATGACCTCGCCAACGGCTTTCATCTGCGGGCCTAAAACTTCATCTACGCCAATGAACTTTGAAAAATCCCAGCGTGGAATCTTGACAACCACATAATCAAGCGATGGCTCAAAACTTGCAGGTGTAACGCGGGTAATATCATTCGGGATTTCATCCAACGTAAAGCCGACAGCCACAAGGGCGGCGATTTTCGCAATCGGAAAGCCGGTTGCTTTACTCGCAAGCGCGGATGAGCGTGACACGCGAGGGTTCATTTCAATCACATATACTTCGCCGTCATCAGGGTTGATGGCATATTGCACATTTGCCCCACCCGTCGCCAAACCAACCTTATCGAAAATTGCCTTTGCCATATCACGCAGACGTTGCAATTCTTTATCAGTGAGTGTTTGTACAGGCGCAATCGTGATACTGTCACCTGTATGAACACCCATTGGGTCAAGGTTTTCAATTGCACAGACAACGACAAAATTCCCATTGCCATCACGCATAATTTCAAGCTCGTACTCTTTCCATCCTAGCAAGCTCATATCGACCAGAATTTGTCCAACCGGACTCTGTTTGATCCCGTTACGAGCAATTTCCTTCAACCCTGCTTCGTCGTAGGCAACACCGCCACCACTGCCACCGAGCGTAAATGATGGGCGGACTAGAACAGGAAAGCCGATTTCGTTAGCATACGCTAGCGCATCGTCCACTGTAGTGACCACGACACTGGGTGGCGATTTTAAGCCGATTTCTGTCATCGCATCTTTAAACATCTGGCGGTCTTCTGCTAGCAAGATACTGTTCATCGACGCGCCGATAAGCTCAACATCATATTTTTCGAGTATGCCCTGCTCCTGAAGCAACAATGATAAATTGAGTGCCGTTTGTCCGCCAACAGTCGGTAAGAGTGCGTCCGGTTTTTCTGTCGCAATGATCTGCTCACAGATTTCTGGCGTTAGCGGTTCAACGTAAGTCGCATCTGCAAATTCAGGATCGGTCATAATCGTCGCAGGGTTACTATTGACCAGCACAATCCGATACCCCTGTGCCCGTAACGCTTTACACGCCTGCACGCCGGAATAATCAAATTCACTCGCTTGCCCTATCACAATCGGACCGGAGCCAATCACCATAATGGTATTAATATCAGTTCTTTTTGGCATAAAAGCGTTTATTGCTCCTTAAATAGTTGCGCTACTTGATCGGACGTTTCATCAATAAACTTACAATGTTCTTGACTTGATCCTCCATAGATGTTGCCATATCATTTCAATCTTTCGTCCACATCATCGGTATAAGAAACACAATGCAACCACCTAGAAAGAACAAACTTCCTGCAATTGCAGTAACACTACGTGCCTCTACACTAGCTACCAGATAAAACACGGCTGATACTACAAACAACGCCCAACCCCAACGTTGGAACAGGATTTCTCTGTCACTCATTCTGTTACAGTTTCATCCACATGCTTAACACGTTTTACAAATTCATCAAAGAGGTACAATGAATCATGCGGACCCGGCGAGGATTCAGGATGGTATTGCACACTAAATGCACCTAATCCATCGTGCCGGATGCCCTCAATCGTATTGTCGTTGAGATTGATATGTGTCACCTCAGCCATACCAAGTTCGCTATCCTCGCTCACCGCAAATCCATGATTATGTGAACTGATTTCAACCGCGCCGGTCAACAGATTTTTCACCGGTTGATTGCCACCACGATGCCCAAAACGCATTTTTTCTGTCTTGCCACCCATCGCCAAGCCCATGATCTGATGCCCAAGGCAGATACCAAAAATCGGCTTTGTACCAAGTAGATTCTTGACATTTTCAACCGCATAATCCACCGCAGACGGATCGCCGGGTCCATTGCTCAAAAATATGCCGTCAGGATTCATGCTAAGCACATCTTGATATGACGTATTCGCAGGAACAACTTTTACCCGTAAGCCACGGTCTGTCAACAAGCGTAGAATATTCCGCTTAATACCAAGATCATAAGCGACGACCAATGGTCCATCCGAGACATAACGATGGTCCTGATACCATTCAGGATCGCTACGTTCTGTCCAATTATAAGGTTCCGCTGTCGTCACCTCATCTACAAGGTTCGCGCCGGACATATCAAGCGCTTCCTTCGCCATGTTTACCAACATTTGTGTATCTCGTGCAGATTCTCCATGAGCAATCGTCGCACGCATCACGCCCTTTTCACGAATATGACGGACAAGCGCCCGTGTGGCGACCTCCGTCAAACCGATGACATTCTGCGCCTTCAGATAACTATCCAAATCGCCACGATTACGCCAGTTACTCACTACCGGACTTAATGAGCGCACCACAAAACCACTCACCCACACACGCGATGACTCAATATCTTCAAGATTTACACCTGTGTTACCCACATGAGGCACGGTCATAGTAATTATCTGCTTGTAATATGATGGATCAGTGAGAATTTCTTGATACCCCGTCATCGATGTGTTGAACACAATCTCTCCGGTCATCACACCATCTGCACCAAACCCCTCACCGGGGAAAATCCGTCCATCTTCTAAGGCTAAAACACCCTGCATATGTTCTCCTATGTCCTGTATTCCGCGTTGATCGAGACGTAATCATGGCTAATGTCGCATGTCCATACAGTTGCGCTACCTTGCCCGGAACCCACTATCAGCGTGTATGTAAATTCAGACGCACTCACTATATCCGTAGCCATTGCTTCACTATAATCACAT
>DAOTXB010000756.1:0-5888 GCA_034435575.1 Anaerolineae bacterium | reverse complement strand
CCGTTCTCCTGCTCATTGGCTGTTTCAGCAAAAGTGCCCAATTTCCACTGCACTTCTGGCTACCGGGCGCGATGTCTGCGCCGACACCCGCAAGCGCTTTTCTACATTCAGCTACCATGGTCAAAGCGGGCATCTATCTACTTGCGCGTTTTTATCCAGTACTTGGTGATACCCCGCTGTGGACAAACGCCTTAACAATTTTCGGTCTACTGACGATGCTAATAGGTGCTGTGATTGGGCTACACCAACGCGATCTTAAAGGTATCCTTGCGTATACCACAATCAGCCAGCTCGGTGCTTTAACAGCACTGATCGGTTTACCGGATAGCATCGGTCTAAAAGCGGCAATGGTCGGTATTCTTGCCCATGCCCTGTATAAAGGTGCATTATTTCTCATTGTCGGGACAATCGATCACGCCACCGGCACACGTAATATTGACGAATTAGGTGGTTTAAGAAAGCAAATGCCCCGCTTGGCGGTGGTCGCCGCAATCGCCGGGCTGTCGATGGCGGGTGTACCGCCGATGTTTGGCTTTGTCGGCAAAGAAACGTTGCTTGAAGCCATCATTGATCGTCCATTAGCACTAGCCGTCGTCGTTGTCAGTGCCGCCCTCACGGTGACCCTTGCCTTACGCTTAGTATGGGACGTGTTCTGGGGTGAATCAGACGTTGCTCTACCGCAAGAGGAACATGTCGATCATGATGAGCATCATCCGTATGGCGACGATGCCCACGATTACAGCCATCAGCATCACATCCCGCAACTGATGATAGCGCCACCCGCTATTCTGGGTGTTTTTTCAATCCTAGCGGGAATTGCTATCAGCCCATTAATCACCCCACTGGTTGAACCTGCTGTTGGTAAATCCATCAGCTTGTACTTATTCCCACCGGGCGGTATTAACACAGCCTTTGTATTGAGTATGGTCGCCCTAGTTGCCGGTGCAGGATTTTTCCTCATTCGGAACGTCTGGTTAGCCTGGCAAATGCCCGCTCTGCCTACTGGCACACAAATCTATCATATGGTGGTACGTGGTGTAGAATATTCTGGCGATATGTTGTTAAAAACTCAAGGTGGCAAGATCCGTTATTATCTGGTGGTCATTCTACTGGCAGTTGCATTGTTGCTGACAACGGTCGTGTCCGACGAGATCGGCATACTGAGCGGGTTAACCTTTGAGTTCAACGGCACGACGGACATTCTACAAGGGTTCCTCCTTGCCATCATAGTATTAACTACGCTAGCGAGTATCATACTCAAACGGCACCTGTTAGCCGCTTTTGCGCTGGCACTTATGGGTTATGCTATTGGTGGACTTTTCTTACTGGAGCCGGGTCCAGATGTTGCGCTCGTGCAATTTCTCGTCGAAACACTTGCTACCGTGTTGATTATTATGATTTTGGCGCGTACTAGTGATGAAGAGCGCCAACGGGTAATTGACCGTGCCTGGGACTTATCGCGCGGTGGGATGGGACGAGATATCGCGATCTCGGTGTTAATGGGTTTCCTAGTTGGTCTGTTTGCATTGGCGGCAATCAGTAGTCGCCCCACTCCCGACCCCATCGGCGAATGGTATCTTCAAAATGCGTTGCCGGAAGCCGGTGTTAATGATGTGGTAGCAGGCATCATCACCGATTTTCGCGGTACCGACACCCTTGTTGAGATTTTCGTATTCGGCATGGCATCTCTCGGTGTGCTCACAATGCTCACACGGGTGCATGCAGGAAGTGTTGTGCCGTCTTCATCCGAACAAAGTACCTCTGATGAACAAGACGTAAGCAGTGAAAACGTAAATGAGAATGCCAGCCCTGAAGAACTTGTTATTAGTGGATCGCGCTTCACTGATCCGATCACCCGACTGGCGGCGAACATTATCTTGCCCCTTGCACTTCTTATCGCAGTCTCGCACCTGTTATATGCGGGTGTTGCCCCCGGTGATGGCTTCACCGCTGGTGTTATTGCCGGATTAGGCATTACGCTGTGGTTCATCATACTCGGATACGAAGAAACCAGATCAAAACTGACCTGGTTGCATCCGGTAACATTAGTTGGCATAGGCTTCACGATTGCTATTGTAAATGCAGGGTTACCACTGTTATTTGAACGCGATTTCTTTGCATTGACCAAGATAGATGATTTGACAGTGGCAAACATTAAGCTGGCTTCGTCGGTAATTTTTGAATTGGGCATCTTTATGACAGTATTTGGTGGTATCAGCGCCATTATGGAAGCGATTACCCATCCGCAGGAGATTAAACCGCTATGAATGTGATATACGCTATTGCCATCGGCGCAATGTTTGGCATGGGGGTTTTTCTCATCCTGCGCCGTGATCTTGTGAAAGCCGCTATGGGCTTTTATGTGCTGTTTGCAACGGTCAACCTGCTCTTTTTAGCAGTAGGCGCATTTGATGGAGACGTACCCGCCTATGTTGACTCAGCCAATCAGACAGCCGCTCAACCTAGTGACCCAACCGTGCAGGCGCTTATCCTGACCGCCATCGTCATCAGCTTTGGCTCGTTTGCCCTCTTAATGAGTTTCATCGCTGTGTCCTCCCGCCGTTTCAAAACGGTGGACAGCGATGAGGTCGATTACCTAAAGGAATAGTCAATGCAGAATGCGCTCTTGTTGGGTCCAATTTTTATTCCGCTAGGTTATGCGGCTCTGGGCATCCTCCTCGTTCGTTACATCAAAGTGCAACACTATCTTGGCGCGGTGGCTGGCGTGCTGGCATGGCTGTGCAGTCTAGGAGTTCTCGTCGAGAATCTTGATGGGAATGTGTTAACTTACCGTCTTGGTGGCTGGCCCCCCCCCTTCGGGATTGTACTTGTCGGCGATTTGTTGGCTTCGGTTTTTGTAGTCATGGCAACAACAGTCATCATGTTTGGCGTTATCTACGCCCTTGGTTGCAAGGAAAAAAGTGTCAAGTATCCAATATTCATGCCTCTATTCTTATGTATGGGTGCCGGGTTAAGTGGCGCAATTTATACAGGTGATATGTTCACGCTGTTTGTGTTTATTGAACTCATGGTCATCCCTTCAGTCATACTAGTGGCGATCTCAGACAATAAACTTGGCTTAGAAGCGGCGATCAAGTACCTCTTTATCAGCGCTATGGGCACCCTGTTCCTACTTATCGGCATTGCGGCGCTCTATGCAACATTTGGCACATTGAACATTGCTGATATTGGTCGACTACTCGCAACCGGTGACCGCCCTCTCCTGACGCAGGCGGCGGCGGTCATGTTAATGTGTGCGTTCTTATTGAAGAGTGCCGTTTTTCCCTTTCATTTCTGGCAACCGGATTTTCACACAGTCGCACCAACACCTGTCCACTCTGTGCTATCCTCGGTGGTCGTAAAGGTAGGTGTCTATGGGCTGATTCGGATGACAACCGTAATGTTTACGGATGAAGCCACACTGGTACAGGACATCCTGATTATCCTCGGCGTGATTGGTATTTTCTTCGGGAGCTTAGGGGCTTTGCGAACCTATGATGCGAAGCGATTGCTTGCCTATTCAACTTTTGGACAAATCGGTTTCATACTGGTCGGGATCGGCTGGGGCACACCGGTGGCGTTGGTTGGCGCACTGGTTTATGCTGTCAATCACTCCTTCATCAAGTCTGCGCTACTCATGATAACTGGTGTGATCTCAAGCAGAACGGATCCTAAAACTGCCCGTCTCTCCTCAATAGCTGGGATCGGCAAAGGCAAACTCCTGACCAGTGTACTCTATTTTCTGGGTGCGTTGGCGCTGGCTGGCGTACCGCCACTGAACGGTTTTGTAAGTAAAGTCGCGCTTTTACAGGGTGGCATTAGCGCGCAGGATTGGCTGGTGATGGGATTGGTTGTCTCTGCAGGTATGATTACACTGCTCTACATGACCCGCACCTGGCAGTTGATCTTCCAGCAACCCACCAATGGTTCGGTGAAGATTAAACCCTCTGGGGATAGTCAACTGGCTCCGTTGTTGCTCATTGGTCTGTGTGTTATTCTAGGCTTATACGGCACACCCTTGCTAGACATCGCTGACCAAACTGTAACCCAGATCACCGATCCGCAAATCTATATTCAAGCAGTTTTGGGAGGCTAGAATGATCACGTATGCGCTCATCGCAATTCCATTGTCATTGTTCTGGATGGGCATTACGAATATCCTGACACTGGAAAGTTTTCTTGTCGGTTTTGTCCTGTCTATGGCGGGGTTGGTATTGTTCCGTCCGAAACCCTGGTCCATTGCATGGCACAAATTGCCCGGACAATTGATAGCCCTCGTAGTTTACATCGTCATGTTATATCGAGATATCTTACTGTCTGGTGTTGATCTTGCTCGGCGCATTTTCTCTAGAGATATGAGACTTAAACCCGGTATCATCGCAGTTCCCATACAAGACCCGGAGAAAAGACCGATTATCGCCGCGCTGAGTTCGGATATTGTTACCCTCACGCCAGGTGAGCTTGTGGTAGAAATCGAAGACAATAGCGTGATGTATGTCCACTGCTTGGATATTGAAAAAGCCGAGGCTGAGGCAGTGGCTGAGCAAGCACGACGATTAAAACTCTTGCAACGAATTCTTGGGAGATAAAGATGAGCGACCTAGCAACATTTTTCGTTGAAGTGGCACTGTTAATCGTAACAGGACTTCTGATTCCCTGTGTATATCGTGTGCTGGTTGGTCCAACAGCTACTGATCGGCTTCAGGCATTAGAAGCGGCAACCACATTACTGATTGGTATTGTAATCTTGCTGGCGCTCGTACAACAATCCCCCTTTATTCTGGACATCGGCATCGCCCTAGCCGCTTTTAGCTTCATCGCTACTCTGGGGATCGCCCGTTACCTGACAGAAGGTCGTATTTTCTAAGGAGTGAGGTAATGACATTGACTGAAGTTTTGGGTGTGTTAGCTCTGGCATTCGGTGTATTTTTCTGTACGGCTGGTGTTGTAGGGATGCTCCGTTTACCGGACGTTTATAGTCGTATTCATGCATCCGGCAAGGTATCGGCATTAGGCGTTGTTGGTTTGCTGGTGGGTGTAGCGTTTCTTATGCCATCGGTCATACCAAAAATTATCGTGTTCACGCTATTTATCGTGATTACCTCACCAGTGGCATCCCATTCTATTGCGAGCGCGGCATACCGCCAGCGTGTTCCACGTGCCTCAGCGGTCCGTGATGATTTGAAAGCCCCTGACAGTTAAGTAGATCGTCACATTTGACGTTTCTTGCTCAAGTGATACGTCAGTGCGAGCGCGATACAGTGTTCGATAGCATCATGAGGCACATCATCGTGCATACTAAAACGGATACAGCGATTGCCCTCAAATTCAAACATCTGACCATAAAGTTGCTTAAACGTATCTATCAGGCTGGTCTGGCAATGACAAAACAGCGCCACTTGATTGTCATCGTCTTTATCCGCATCAATGCGAATCGTCGTTCCACTTTTGGTTTTCGGCGTGAGATAGCTGATCTGTCCCCATTTTAGCGTTTCCTTCAAAGGACCTACGCCGTCTGTCCGTGACGCAACATCGAATATTGTTTCACGGAGTGCGCATAGTTGCTGGCGTGTCGCATCAGGATAACTCTCGAACACAGCATTAACCTCTTCAGACATTGATGGTATGGTCATCATTCCTCCAGAAAACCTGCCCTAAATAATAGAACAAGTGTACTATATTTACTGTCCAAGTACAAGACCAGCGCTAAACACCTACCCAAGCCAGGTGGTGTCAACGTGTACCGGTTTTCGACTTACTGCCGCTTTTCTAATCGCTTCCATCAGGGTAAATGTTACTAATCCTTCGCGTAAATTGGGTGAATGTGGTAGGTCATTGAGTAGAGCATCGGCGAAGTGATGGGCATAATTCACAAATTCACCATAATG
>DAOTXB010000755.1:0-1972 GCA_034435575.1 Anaerolineae bacterium | reverse complement strand
CTCGCTTTACCCGTAACAGTAAAGTTGATCGCACCATATCCACGTCGTTGATACACAACACCTAACGGCACATCTGGTGCAAGTTCGCCCTGTGGAAAACCCGGTTCCAGGCCAATTGCATAGTCAGCGCCAGAGTGCCCATTCAGATACCATTGATTTATCGTTGGTGAGCCTTTTTCTTCGTCTGCGCTCACCGCCATCTGAACATCAAAGTGTTCACATAATTCGCGTATCGCAAGCATCGCCCACAAACCAATGATCATGCCGCCTTTAATATCACCTGTTCCCGGACCACGCACAAAGCCGTCTTTAAGAGGCTCATACTTTAAAAAGTCACCATCCGGCGGGAAAACGGTATCCATATGGCTGATAAGCATAATACGCGGCTTAGATGTACCATCACCTGCCTTGATGAGACGATGGCGAGCATTAATGACCTCCACCGTAAATCCCCATTTTTCAACCATACGGCACAATACATCCATACCTTCATCAACACCGGTCTCATTGGCTGTATACGTGTTGATCTCAACAAAGGTTTTTAGTGCGTCCTCAATTTGATGTTTTTGCTTATTTATCCAACTTCCAAGATCAGAGCGTTGCATTATTCTTCCTTAGTTACAATTACGATCGGCTAAATAACAGGTTGACCACCGCCATATTCTGGGTTAGCTGAGTAGTCAAATGTTGCGTTTTTTCCGACGTTATTTCCATAGTCATCAATTGACCATGATCATCAATAATCTGTACGTCTGTAAATCCCATACTCACAATTTCATTGAGCGCTTCAAGCGGTTCAAGATTAAACGCCTGCAATGCTTGTGGATTATATTCCATGACAAGAATGAGATTAGTTGAGCGTTCAATTGTATTTCTCATACCACGTAGCGCACTTATTTCAGCGCCTTCAATGTCCATTTTGACAAAGTCGATTTGCTGAATCCCCTGTTCTCTGAGCAAATCATCAATACGCACGGTTCGGACAGTAAATTTCTCGACTGGAAATTCTTCCTTAATGCGTGGCGCAACATCAGATGAACCAACGCCTGCCCGTTGTGTTTCTAGCAAAGTCTCATCGTAATGCAATGACCCACTAGCAGACATCATCAAATAATCATAGAGTTCCGCTGTACTTTCTTCTTCGGCAACAGCAGTTTGTACTAGCGTGACATTTCTCAGATTCTTGGTATTGCGTTGCAAAACTTCAAAAGTGCGAGGATGTGGCTCAACAGCAACCACACGTCCGGTTTTGCCGACTAATTCTGCTGATAAACGTGTGTAATAGCCGACATGCGCGCCAATATCCAAGACCACCATACCGGGTTTCACAAAGCGTTGAAATTGCGCTGTAGTTTCCTGTTCATGTCGGTTCGTCAACAGTTCAAAGCGAAACCAGAATGGATCGTCCTTTATAGTTTCAAAATTTTTCATCTGTTCCAGCATGGGTAGAAGCACACTCGTCATTATTCTATTTATCCCAACATGCAATGGACGAATGCGTTTTACTGTGTTGCGATAAATCGTCAAGCCGGCATTAAAAAGTGTCATCATGAGGAATACCAATTAGTCTTCAGAGCAAAACATAGAGGTCATTGTAACGCGAATTAAGCAGTAGTGTAACCTGCTATTGCTGATGGTGTTTCTTTTCAAACCCCACCAGACGTTCCATCTGTATAGGCATAATGTTGATGAAGGGACGCTTCGCCTGTATCGTCTCAAGAGCCTTATCCAAAGACATGCCTTCGCTGATAAAATATGCCGCCGCCATCGTTGGTGCACGGCCAATACCACCCGCGCAATGAATATACACTTTCCCCTGATTTTCGACTGCATCACGCACGAAGTTCACACCCTGTTCCAGATGCTCCATAGTGGGCGCATCATCATCAATCGTGGGTAAATAGCAGTAATTATCCAACGCTACATCATGTTCAGCATCATCATACTCAATTCGCATGTTGACACCATAATT
>DAOTXB010000754.1:0-1522 GCA_034435575.1 Anaerolineae bacterium | reverse complement strand
GAAAAGATCATGCCGCCTTTGGACGTACCATCTAATTTGGTCACGATGAGACCCGTAATATCAACCGCATCGCCGAAGTACATCGCTTGGCGCAGTGCATTTTGCCCGGTGGTACCATCCAACACAAGGATCACTTCATGTGGGGCATCCGGCACTTGCTTTTTAATGACTGCTTCGATCTTGCTCAATTCTGCCATGAGGTTGTAGTTATTATGCAAACGTCCCGCAGTATCGATGATGAGGATTTCTGCGCCTTGAGATTTTGCTTGTTGAATGGCATCAAAGACCACCGATGCCGGGTCACTACCCGATGTTTTCGCGATAACAGGCACATCAATGCGATCCCCCCATGTTTGCAATTGCTCAATAGCGGCGGCGCGGAAGGTATCGCCCGCAGCTACCATCACATGACGGCCTGCTCGTTTGAGTCGATTGGCGAGTTTGGCAATGGAGGTGGTTTTGCCGGAACCATTCACACCAATTACGAGAATGATGGATAACTCGCGTCCGGCGATGTTTAGGGCACGAGGCGCTTCGACAAGGGCATGAAGCGCATCTTTGAGCACTTCTTGCAATTGCTCGGTTTTGGTTAAGCCTTCGTTTTCAACTGCATCTTGCAAAAACTCGATCACGGTTTGAGTCGTTTCGATTCCCATATCTGCCTGAATGAGCATCGCTTCAATATCGTCCCATGTATCTTCATCAATATCGGTATTGCCGAGCATATTGGAAATACGCCCGAAGAAGGATTGCCGTGTTTTGGATAGGCCGCGCCGGAAAATACTCACGGATGTCTTGCTCCCCGAAATGTTTTAATCAATTGGTTAGCAGTATATAGTTATCATTGTTGTGCGACAAGCCAACACGACTTGATATAATGTAGAATATATGGAAAGAGGGTGCCATGACTGATAAGCTAACACACCTTGATGAACAGGGTAAAGCGGAAATGGTGGATGTTGGGCATAAACCGGATTCAGGACGTTTTGCTGTTGCAGAAGGCTTTGTATATATACAGCCCGAGACCTTCCAACTCATCCGTGCAGGTAATATGAAAAAAGGCGATGTGCTCACAGTGGCGCGTCTGGCAGGATTGATGGGGGCAAAGCGCACGTCTGATTTGATTCCGCTATGCCACCCATTGCCACTTACAAAAATTAAGGTCGAGTTGCAGCTTATCGAAGCTGATAATGCCATCCGCATTGAAGCTTCGGTCAGAACAGTCGGTAAAACAGGTGTCGAGATGGAAGCGCTAACGGCTGTAAGCGTGGCAGCTTTGACGGTTTACGATATGGCGAAGGCTGTTGAACGCACCATGCGCATTGGGGATATCCGTTTATTAGAGAAGCGCGGCGGAACACACGGTGATTATGTGGCGGAGGAACAAGATGCGAATTAACATCCTGTTTTTTGCAACGCTCAAAGACTTGGCAGGGCAAAAAAAGTTAACGGTGGAACCACCTACTAATACGACTACAGTTGCGGCCTTACGTCAATATCTCATCACGAAATATCCACACAT